>DATNNN010000038.1:0-33363 GCA_035601815.1 Xanthobacteraceae bacterium
GCACCACCATCACGTCGTTGCTCGGCTACACGCTCGCCTACAATGCGCTCGACAACGTGCGCGATCCCACCCAGGGCTTCTACGCCGCGCTCAACCAGGACTTCGCCGGCGCCGGCGGCGACGTGCAGTACGTCCGCACCACCGGCGAGGCGCGCGCCTATTATCCGATCTACGGCGATTTCGTATTTATGGCCAAAGCCCAGGGCGGCAACATCATGGCCTGGGGTGGCGACCAGCTGCGCATGCTCGACCACTTCTTCCTCGGGCCGACGCTCGTGCGCGGCTTCCAGCCCGCCGGTATCGGGCCGCGCGACCTGACGCCCGGGTCGCTGACCCAGGACGCGCTGGGCGGCACCATGTACTGGGGCGCGACGGCGGAGATCCAGTTCCCGCTGTTCTTCCTGCCCAAGGATCTCGGCATCAAGGCAGCCGTGTTCGCCGACGCCGGATCGCTGTGGGACTACAAGGGTGCAACGGTTTTTCCCATCGCAAACACCGGATATGTTTGTCCTGACGGTAGCGTGGTTGCACCCGGGCCGACCTCCACGATCTGCGTCGGCGACTCCTCGACCATCCGCACCTCGGCCGGCGTCAGCGTCATCTGGGCGTCGCCGTTCGGGCCCATGCGCTTCGACTTCGGCTTCGCGCTCGCCAAGCAGCCCTACGACAGGACGCAGGTCTTCCGGTTCGGCGGCGGCGGGCGGTTCTGATCGCGCCTGCGCCGGGATGGCGTTTGGCGGCCGCCGCACGGGTGGCACTGGTTCGCGCATGACAGATCCTTTCTTCTTCCACGCTTCGGGGCCCCTCGCGCTCGGCGACGTGATCGAGCTCACCGGCGCCGAGCCGATCGGCGAGGTGGACCGGGGGCAGATCGTGTCCGGCGTGGCGCCGCTCGACCTCGCGGGGCCCGGCGACCTCTCGTTCTGCGACGGGCCGCGCTACTACGATGCGCTGCGGGGAACGGCGGCCGCAGTCTGCCTGCTCGCCAAGCGCCACGCCGGCGAGGCGCCGCGGGGACTCATCCTGCTCGCTATGGAGGCGCCGTATCAGGGCTACGTCGCGGTCGCGCGGCGGCTGCATGCCGACGCGCTCAAGCCCGCCGCCCTGTTCGAGGGCCGCGGCATCGCCAAGACCGCGGTGGTGCATCGCGATGCCCGGCTCGAGGACGGCGTCGTGGTGGAGCCCGGCGCGCTGATCGGCCCGCGCGCGGAGATCGGCAGCGGCACGCTGATCGGCGCCAACGTCGTGATCGGCGCCGACGTGCGCATCGGCCGCGATTGCGCCGTCGGCCCGGGGTCGAGCGTGTTGTACGCGCTGATCGGAGACCGCGTGATCTTGCATCCCGGCGTGCGCATCGGCCAGGACGGATTCGGCTACGTCCAGGATGGGCGGCGGCGGCACATCAAGGTGCCGCAGACCGGCCGCGTCATCATCCAGGACGACGTGGAGATCGGCGCAGGCTCCGCGATCGACCGCGGTGCCGGACGCGATACCACCGTCGGCGAAGGCACCAAGATCGACAATCTGGTGCAGATTGGTCACAACGCCACGATCGGCCGCCACTGCATCATCGTGGGCCTGTGCGGGGTCGCCGGAAGCGCTGTGCTTGGCGATTATGTGATGCTAGGGGGTCAGGCGGGCATCGCCGACCACACCAAGGTCGGCGAAGGTGCGAAAGTCGCGGGCGGCAGCGGCGTCGCCCGCGACATTCCGCCCGGCGACGAATGGGGCGGGACGCCGGCGATGCCCATGCGCGACTGGGTGCGTCTGTTCGGGGTGGTCCGCAAGGTCGCCGCGCTCCGGCCCGACGATGTGATCGCCGCTGCAGCGGCGCGCAAGCGCCGCGACGAGGGGACGGGGAAGGGATGAACGAAGCTCCGAGCAGCGTGCGCAGGTCGGTGGAGCTTGCCGAGATCCTGAAGCTCTTGCCGCACCGCTATCCGTTTCTGCTGGTCGACCGCGTGATCGAGATCGACGGCGACAACTCGTGCATCGGCATCAAGAACGTGACGGCGAACGAATCGTATTTCGTCGGCCATTTCCCGGGCAATCCAGTGATGCCCGGAGTGCTCCTGCTCGAAGGCATGGCGCAGACCTGCGGCGTCATCTGCAGCCTGTCGGCCGGCAAGGGCCGGCCGCTCCAACGCGTCCTCTTCCTCAGCATCGACAAGGCGAAATTCCGCAAGCCCGTTCTGCCCGGCGACGTGGTCGAGTACCACATGACGAAGACCGCGAACCGCAAGAAAATGTGGTGGTTCCGCGGCGAGGCCAAGGTGCGCGGCGCGCTCGTCGCCGAAGCCGAGATCGGCGCCATGGTCGCGGAAGACTGAAGCACCGTGGCCAAGATCGATCCCACGGCGCGCGTGGACAAGGGCGCGCGCATCGGCGCCGACGTGGAGATCGGGCCCTACTGCGTGGTGGGACCCGAGGTCACGCTCGCGGACGGCTGCCGGCTCATCGCGCAAGTCTATGTCACCGGCCGCACCAGCATCGGGCCGCGCACCATCGTATGGCCGTTCGCGGCACTCGGCACGCCGCCGCAATCGGTTCACTACAGGGGCGAGGCGAGCACGCTCGCGATCGGCGCCGACTGCGTCATCCGCGAAGGCGTCACCATGAACACGGGTACCGCCGGCGGCGGCATGCAGACGCGCGTGGGCGACCGCGGCATGTTCATGACGAACTCGCACGTGGCGCACGACTGCCAGGTCGGCAACGATGTGATCTTCGCCAACGCCGTCATGATCGGCGGCCACGTCGTCATCGAAGACCACGTGTTCATGGGCGGTGGGGCCGCGGTGCACCAACATATGCACGTCGGTGCGCACGCCATGGTGGGAGGCTTCACCGGAATTTGGGGCGACATGATCCCATTTACGACCGCCAAGGGTGACCGGGCGAAGCTCGCCGGGCTCAATGTGGTGGGTTTGCGCCGCCGCGGCTTCTCGGATGCGGCGATACGCTCGCTCCGCGGGGCCTATCGCATGCTGTTTTCGGGACCGGGGGAGCTTTCTACGCGCGTGGAGCAGGTGGCCGATGCGTTCGCCGGCGACGACAACGTGATGCGGATCGTCGCCTTCCTGCGCGAGGGCAAAGGGCGGCCCGTGGTCACCCCGAGCGGCAGTCGCAGGGCCAAGGAAAACTGAGTTGGCGAAGAAGCGCACAGCCAAAGCCGCGGTGCGGACCGACGCGGGCCCGGTCGCGATCGCGTGCGGCGGCGGCGCTTTTCCGCTGGCGCTCGCCGAAGCAGTGCGCGCGTCCGGCCGCGAGGTGCTGCTGTTTCTCATACGCGGCTTTGCCGACCCGGCGCTTGAACGCTTTCCCCACCACTGGCTCGCGCTCGGCCAGGCGGGCCGGCTCATTCGTCTTATGCACCAGGCGCGCTCGCGCGAACTCGTGTTCATCGGCAGTCTGGTGCGGCCGCGGATCTGGCAAATTCGCTTCGATCTGAAAAGCCTGGCGCTCCTGCCGTACGTGGCACGCCTCTTCCGCGGCGGCGACAACCGCATGCTGTCGGCGATCGCGCTTTATTTCGGCAAGCAGGGCGTCCGCGTGCGCGGGGCGCACGAGGTCGCGCCCGGCTTGCTGATGCCGGAAGGCGTCATCGGCAGGCGCAAGCCGGATGCGGACGACGAAGAGGATATCGCCTTCGGCTTTTCGCTGGTGCGCACGCTGGGGCCGTTCGACGTTGGCCAGGCGGTGGCGATTGCGGGCAAGCGCGTGCTTGCCATCGAGGCTGCCGAGGGCACGTCAGGGCTGCTCGCCAATGTGGCGGCCATGCGCCAGAGCGGCCGCCTGCGTTTGCCCAAGCGCGCCGGCGTCCTGGTCAAGGCGCCGAAGCCCAACCAGGACCGTCGCGTCGACCTGCCGGCGATCGGCGCCGGGACCATCAAGGAAGTGGCCGCGGCCGGCCTCAAGGGCATCGCGGTGGAGGCGGGCGGCTGCCTCGTCGCCGACGCCGACGCGCTGGTGCGGGCGGCGGACGCGGCAGGGCTATTCGTAGTGGGAATCGCGCCGGGGTCGAAGCGGTGAACACGACGCGGCCGCTCGATGTGTTCATCGTCGCGGTCGACGTATCGGGCGATCATCTGGCCGCGAATTTGATGGCGGCACTGCGCCGCCAACACGGCGAGATTTCCTTCCGCGGCGTCGGCGGCCCCGCCATGACGGCGGAGGGGCTTTCGAGCCTTTTTCCTGTGGACGACCTGCCGACCATCGGCATCGTCGCGGTGATCGCCGAGCTGCCGAAAATTATGCGCCGGCTGCGCGAGACGGCCGACGCGATCGCCGCATCGCCGCCCGACCTGCTCGTGCTCGTGGACAGCCCCGACTTCACCCATCGTCTTGCGGCACGGGTGCGGGCAAAATTGCCGAAGCTACCCATCGTGAAATACGTGGCTCCGACCGTGTGGGCGTGGCGGCCGGGACGGGCGGCCGCTATGCGGCCGGCGTTCGACCACGTGCTGGCGCTCTATCCGTTCGAGCCGAAGGTGATGGCGGACCTCGGCGGCCCGCCCACCACGTACGTCGGCCACCCGCTGCTCGAGCGCCTGAGCGAGCTCAGGCCATCGGCCGAGGAGGCCGCGGCACGCGAGCAGGGCCGGCCAATGGTGCTAGTGCTTCCCGGGAGCCGCCGCTACGAGGTGCGCCGGCTCGCGCCCGTGTTCGGCGAAGCAGCGGCGAAGATCGCGGCGGCGCGGCCAGACGCGGAATTCGTGGTGGCGACGCTGCCCAAGCTCGCGGCCGAGATCGAGCCCATGCTGTCCGCCTTTCCCAGGCGGCCGCGGATCGTCATTGCGGAGGCGGAAAAATTCACCGCATTCCGCCGGGCGCGAGCGGCAATCGCCGCCTCCGGCACGGTGACGCTTGAGCTCGCGCTCGCGGGGGTGCCCATTGTCGCCGGCTACCGTCTGCCGCTCGTGGAGGAGATGATTGCCCGGCTGCTCGTCCGCATCCGCATGGCGACCCTGCCCAATCTGCTGCTCGGCGAGCGGGTGCTACCGGAACTGATACAGCGGGATTGCACCGCCGGGAACCTTGCCGCGGCCCTCCTGCCGCTCCTCGATTCCGGTGCCGCGCGCGCGCGGCAAACCGAGGGCTTCGGCCGTCTCGATCGGGTGCTGGAGACCGGCGGCGAGCGCCCAAGCGCCCGGGCGGCCCGCGTTCTCCTGGAAATCGCCGATGTCGGGGGTTCCCGCCGGCTGAATGCGATGGCGCCCCGGGCTCGGGGACAGTAGAATACCGGATTCTTCCATGAGATTTCGCAACCCGGAACTCCCTATGTCCGACATCCACGCCGCCATCGCCGGGGTTCAGGGCTACGTCCCGCCCGACATCCTGACCAATGACGACTTGGCCAAGATGGTGGACACCTCGGATAAGTGGATCACCGAGCGCACCGGCATCAAGGAACGCCACATCTTGAAGGGCGAAGGGCTCGGCACCTCGCACATGGCGGCGGAAGCCGTCCGCGGCCTGTTGAAGAAGACCAACACCAAGCCCGGGGACATCGATTTTCTCGTCTGCGCTACCACCACGCCGGACTTCATCTTCCCGGCCACGGCCAACCTGATCTGCGACATGGTGGGCATCAAGGGCGTGCCGAGCTTCGACGTGCAGGCGGCCTGCTCTGGCTTCATCTACGCGTTGTCGGTGGCCTCGCAGTTCGTCGAGACCGGCCGTGCCAAGAAGGCGATCGTGGTCGGCGCCGACAAGATGTCGGCGCTGATGGACTACACCGACCGCTCGACCTGCGTCCTGTTCGGCGACGGCGCCGGCGCGTTGCTGCTCGAGCCGGCGAGCGACGGCACCGGCATCATCGATACCGTGCTTGGCGCCGATGGCCAGGGCTGGGAGCACCTCTACCAGAAGGCCGGCGGGTCGCGCATGCCGCCGACCCACGAGACGATCGACAAGAAGCTGCACTACGCCCGCCAGATGGGGCCGATCGTCTACAAGTTCGCGGTCAAGTACATGGCCGAGGTGACCCAGCAAATCCTCGACCGCAACAACCTCACTGCCGCCGACGTTGACTGGCTGGTGCCGCACCAGGCGAACAAGCGCATTATCGAGGGCACGGCCGAGCGCATGCAGCTCCCCATGGAGCGCGTGATGGTAACGATACACAAGTACGGCAACACCACCGCGGCGACGATTCCGCTCTGTCTGTGGGACTACGAGGAGCGGCTCAAGCGCGGCGACAACCTCGTGTTCGCCGCCTTCGGCGGCGGGCTGACGTGGGCCGGCGCCTACGTGAAGTGGGCCTACAACGGCATGAACGGCAAGGGCCGCTAGCCTACTTCCGCCGCGAAATCGGCACGTAGTCGCGCTTGGTGGCGCCGGTGTAGAGCTGGCGCGGCCGCCCGATCTTCTGGTGCGGGTCCTCGATCATCTCTTTCCATTGGGCGATCCAACCCACGGTGCGGGCGAGCGCGAACAGCACGGTGAACATCGAGGTGGGAAAGCCCATCGCCTTGAGCGTGATCCCCGAATAGAAATCGATGTTCGGATAGAGCTTCTTCTCGATGAAGTAGTCGTCCTTGAGCGCGATGCGCTCGAGCTCCATGGCGACGTCGAGCAGCGGATCGTCCTTGATGCCGATCTCGGTCAGCACCTCGTGGCAGGTCTTCTGCATGATCTTGGCGCGCGGGTCGTAGTTCTTGTAGACACGGTGGCCGAAGCCCATGAGGCGGAACGGGTCGTCCTTGTCCTTGGCCCGCTTGATGTACTCGGGGATGCGATCGACGTGGCCGATTTCGGCGAGCATCTTGAGCGTCGCCTCGTTGGCGCCGCCATGCGCCGGGCCCCATAGGCAGGCGATGCCGGCGGCGATGCAGGCAAACGGGTTCGCGCCGGAAGAGCCGGCAAGCCGCACCGTGGAGGTCGACGCATTCTGTTCGTGGTCGGCGTGCAGGATGAAGATGCGGTCGGTGGCGCGCGCCAGCACCGGGTTCGGCTTGTACTCCTCGCACGGCACGGCGAAGCACATGCGCAGGAAGTTCGACGCGTAGTCGAGCTCGTTTTTGGGGTAGATGAACGGCTGGCCGATGGAATACTTGTAGGCCATGGCGGCGAGCGTCGGCATCTTCGCGATCATGCGGATCGAGGCGATGAGGCGCTGCTGCGGATCGGAGATGTCGGTGGAGTCGTGATAGAACGCGGAAAGCGCACCGACCGAGCCCACCATCACCGACATCGGATGCGCGTCGCGGCGGAAACCCTGGAAGAAGCGGCTCATCTGCTCGTGCACCATGGTGTGATGAGTCACCCGGTGCATGAAGTCGGAGCGCTGGGGCGCGGTGGGAAGCTCGCCGTAAATCAGCAGGTAGCAGGTCTCGAGAAAATCGCCGTGCTCGGCGAGCTGCTCGATGGGGTAGCCGCGATAGAGCAGAACGCCCTCGTCGCCGTCGATGTAGGTGATCTTGGATTCGCAGCTCGCGGTCGACGTGAACCCCGGGTCATAGGTGAACATGCCCGTGGTGTCGTAGAGCTTGCCGATGTCGACGACCGCGGGGCCGATGGTGCCGTCGCGCACGGCGAAGTCCCAACGGTCGCTGCCCACGGTGAGGGTGGCGGTTTTAGCCTTGGCTTTAGCGTCCATCCCGGTTCTCCCTCGCAAGTAGGGTACGGTCGGCCGGAAGCTTCAAGTTAGCCCGGTGGGGCGCGGCTTTTCGCGAAGCTCGGTGCCCGGTCAGCCTTTAAATTGGTAACTCTTTTGCACTGCACAAGCAAGGTGGGAGAACGTGCAACCTGAGCTCGCGCGCCCTCAGGCCGCCGCGGCGAGGTTGGCCTGGTCGCGGAGCCGCGCCAGGCTCTCGTCCTTCCCGAGCACCACGAGCACGTCGAAGATGCCCGGAGACGTGGAGCGGCCGGTCAGTGCCGCGCGCAGCGGCTGGGCCACCGCCGCGAGTTTCACCCCCTCGCGCCCGGCAAGCTCGCGCACAGCGATGTCGAGGACGTCGTGTCGCCAGTCGGTCTTCTCCAATACTGCGATTGTTCGTTTCAGGAGCGCTCGGGCCTCGGGCGTGAGAATCGCGTGCGCCTTGTCGTCGAGCTGCAAGGGCCGCTCGTCGATCAGAAAGCGCGCGCTGTCCAGAAGCTCGACCAGGTTCTTGGTGCGCTCCTTCAGGCCGGGCAAGGCGGCGAGGATGCGCCCGCGCGCCCGCGCGAAGCGTGCGCCAAGCGCCGGGCCGTCGGGGAGATAGAGCAAATTTTTCTCCAGCGCCACCATCAGCTCCTCGTCGGACATGGCGCGCATGTAGTGGCCGTTCAGGTTTTCGAGCTTGGCGAAGTCGAAGCGCGAGGGCGAGCGGCCGACCTTGCCGATGTCGAACAGCGCGATCATCTCTTCGGTCGAAAAGATTTCCTGATCGCCATGACTCCAGCCGAGGCGGACGAGATAGTTGCGGAGCGCCTCGGGTAGATAACCCATAGCGCGATATGCTTCGACGCCAAGGGCGCCATGGCGCTTGGAGAGCTTGGCGCCGTCGGGCCCGTGAATAAGGGGAATATGGGCCATCCTGGGGATGTCCCAACCCAGCGCCTGATAGATCTGCGACTGCCGCGCGGCGTTGGTGAGATGGTCGTCGCCCCGAATGATATGGGTGATGCCGGTGTCGTGATCGTCGACCACTACCGAAAGCATGTACGTGGGCGTTCCGTCCGAACGAAGCAGTACCAGATCGTCGAGATCGGCGTTCGGCCACGTCACGCGGCCCTGCACCAGGTCGTCGACCGCGGTCTCGCCTTCGGTCGGCGCCTTCAGGCGGATGACAGGAGCGACACCCCCCGGCGCCTCCGCCGGGTCGCGGTGGCGCCAGTAGCCGTCATAGCGATAGACCTTACCTTCGCGCCGCGCCTTTTCGCGTAATTTCTCCAATTCATCGGGGGTCGCATAACAGCGGTAAGCGCGACCGACGGCGAGGAGCGCCTCGGCGACCTCACGGTGGCGGGTAGCGCGGGCGAACTGATGGATGACCTCGCCGTCCCACTCGATGCCGAGCCACTTGAGCCCGTCGAGGATGGCGTCGACCGCCTCCTGCGTGGAGCGCACCCGGTCGGTGTCCTCGATGCGCAACAGCATCTTGCCACCGCAATGGCGCGCATAGAGCCAGTTGAACAGGGCCGTGCGCGCCCCGCCAATGTGGAGGAAGCCGGTGGGCGAGGGCGCAAAGCGGGCAACGACGGGCTCGGTCATGACTATCGCGGGTCCGTGTAGCGAACAAACGCGTTTTGCGCAAAGGCCGTCTTGGCGCGCGCGTGTGGATTTGGCACACAGATGGCACTTCGCGCGAAGGAATCGAGGACGGAATCTTGGCCAGCATGACGACAGGAACGGCAACGCCGGAAGCGGGCCAGGACTTCATCCGCGACATCATCCGCGCCGATCTGGCGGCGGGGCGACACAGAGCGGTGGTTACACGCTTCCCGCCAGAGCCGAACGGCTATCTGCACATCGGCCACGCCAAGTCGATTTGCCTCAATTTCGGTGTGGCGGAGGAATTCGGCGGGCGCTGTCATCTGCGCTTCGACGACACCAATCCCACCAAGGAAGAGCAGGAATATATCGACGCGATCGAGCGCGACGTGCGCTGGCTCGGCTTCGACTGGGGCAAGCACCTCCATCACGCGTCCGATTATTTCGAGCAACTCTACGAGTGGGCCGACCATCTGATCCGCTCGGGCAAGGCCTATGTGGACGACCAGTCGCAGGAGGAAATGCGCATCACCCGCGGCACGCTCACAGAGCCCGGAAAGAACAGCCCGTTCCGCGACCGCAGCGTGGAGGAAAACCGCGATCTCTTTCGCCGCATGCGGGCAGGCGAGTTTCCCAACGGCGCGCGCGTGCTGCGCGCCAAAATCGACATGGCGTCGGGCAACATCAACCTGCGCGATCCGGTGCTCTACCGCATCCTGCATGCGAGCCACCCGCGCACCGGCGACAAATGGCGCATCTATCCGAGCTACGACTTCGCCCATGGCCAGTCGGACGCGATCGAAGGCATCACGCACTCGATCTGCACGCTCGAATTCGAGGATCATCGGCCTCTCTACGATTGGTTCCTGGACAATCTTCCGGTGCCGTCGCGGCCACGTCAGTATGAGTTTGCGCGTCTCAATTTGAGCTACACGGTGCTCTCCAAGCGCGTGCTCACGGAGCTGGTGCGCGGCGGTCATGTCACCGGCTGGGACGATCCGCGCATGCCGACGCTTGCCGGCCTGCGGCGGCGGGGTGTGCCGCCGGAGGCGATCCGTGACTTCGTGAAGCGCATCGGCGTCGCCAAGGCGAACAGCCTGGTCGACATGGGCATGCTGGAATTTTCGATCCGCGAGTTTCTGAACAAGACGGCGCCGCGGCGCATGGCGGTGTTGCGGCCCTTGAAGGTGGTGATCGAGAATTATCGTGAGGGCACGAGCGAGGAGATCGAGGCCCTCAACCACCCCGAGGACAAATCGGCGGGCACGCGCAAGTTGCGCTTCGGCCGCGAGCTGTACGTGGAGCGCGAAGACTTCATGGAAAATCCGCCGAAGAAATTCTTTCGCCTGTCGCCCGGCAAGGAAGTGCGGCTCCGCTACGCATATTTCATCACCTGCCGCGAAGCAGTGAAGAATGCCGATGGCGAAGTCACCGAGCTGCGCTGCACCTACGATCCGGCGACGCGCGGCGGCGAGACGCCGCCCGACGGACGCAAGGTGCAGGCGACGCTGCATTGGGTTTCGGCCGCGGACACGGTCACGGCCGAAGTGCGGCTCTATAATCCGCTGTTCACGCGACCCGATCCCAGCGCTGGCGATTTCGCCGCCGATCTCAATCCTAATTCGGTCGAAGTGCTTGCCGATTGCCGACTTGAGCCTTCGCTTGCAGCGACCAAGCCCGGCGCAACGGTCCAGTTCGAGCGTCAGGGCTACTTCTGCCTCGATCCCGACTCTGAGCCCGGCCGGCCCATGTTCAACCGGACGGTCGGTCTGCGCGACACCTGGGCCAAGGTGAAAGCCGGGATATAACACTCGCGCATACACGCAGTCCGTGTACCATTTGGGGCGCGGGGCGGCGCTATGGGTAACGGCGACGAAACACCGCCTGCGCGCGGGCGCGCGGCGGCGATCGGAACGCGCCCGGGCGCGAGCTGGGCGGGGCTGATCGCCGATCGCTTGGCGGCGGCTTTCGCCGCGCTCGCCCTGCTCCTGCAGGCCGAGGCGCGCGCGGCGCGGTTGGCACCCTGGCTGCCGGTCGCTGGAACAAGCGAGGTGTTAGGGGTGTTACTGTCCAGGGGCCTCAATAGCCCGACTATGGGAGGATTAAGCACATGCATAGGATCAGCCTTCGCAGCGGTGTCGCAGCTCTGGCGCTCGCCGTTCTTCTTGTTGCGGGCTCGCCGGCGCTCGCCGAGACCGTAGCCTTTAAAGCCGAGCTGAAAGGCGCGAACGAGGTTCCGCCCATCGACAGCAAGGGTACCGGTACCGTAACCGCAACCTACGACACCGCGAGCAAGAAGCTGTCGTGGAAAATCAGCTATTCGGGGCTAACCGGCAATGCCACGGCCGCCCATTTCCACGGGCCGGCCGACCGCGACAAGAATGCCGCCGTCGTGGTGCCGATAATCGGCAGTGTCACGAGTCCGATCGAAGGCTCGGCCACGCTGACCGAAGCCCAGGCCGCCGACTTCATGGCTGGACGCTGGTACTTCAACATCCACACCGCAGCCCATGGTCCCGGCGAGATCCGTGGACAGATGCTCAAGGGCATGTAGCGTCGCTGTCATCTGCGGGAACGGCCTTATCCAGGCCGTTCCCGTTTTTCTGGCGGACAGGCTCGGTAAGAAGAGCGGCTCTGCTCGCATTTATGAGTTTACGGTCTAGTACCGCCGGAACAGCCCGACCATCTTGCCCTGGATCTGCACCCGGTCGGGACCGAAAATGCGCGTCTCGTAGGACGGGTTCGCCGCTTCCAGCGCGATGGAGGCGCCCTTCTTGCGCAGCCGCTTCAGCGTCGCTTCCTCCTCGTCAACGAGCGCCACCACAATGTCGCCGGTGTCGGCGGTGTCGGCGCGCTTGATCAGCGCGAGGTCGCCTTCGAAGATGCCGGCCTCGATCATGGAGTCGCCACGCACCTCCAGCGCGAAGTGCTCACCCGCCGACGACAGCATCTCCGGCGGCACGTGCACGGTGTGGCTGCGGGTCTGGATCGCCGAGATGGGCGTGCCGGCGGCGATGCGGCCCATGACCGGGATCGCGATAGGCCTGCCGCCGTCGTCCTCGGATGCCGTGCGCGTAACGCGGCCGAGCGAGCCCTCGATCACGTTCGGCGAGAAGCCGCGGCGTGGGGAAGTGCCCATGCCGGGCGACACGGTCTCGGGCAGCTTGATCACCTCGATCGCGCGCGCACGATTGGGCAGGCGGCGGATGAAGCCGCGCTCTTCCAGCGCCGTAATCAGGCGATGGATGCCGGACTTGGAGCGGAGATCGAGGGCGTCCTTCATCTCGTCGAAGGACGGCGGGACGCCCGATTCTTTCAGACGCTCATGGATGAAGCGGAGGAGCTCATACTGCTTGCGGGTCAACATGGGGTCAGCTCCAGCGCATGGGGGAATCGAAACAAACCATGAACAAATCTAGCTGTTCTAGTTGTGTTCCGCAACAGGACGCCGGTGGTGTCCTGATTAAACCCCCGGTGTCCTAATTCGCGCTGATTCGGCTTACGTTCTTCCTAACGGCTTGGACGAGCGCTCAAGGGACGGACACGTGCGCTGGATTACCTCAGGCCAAACAAAAATAATTAGCCACCCCGCTGGATAAAATTCCCATCAAAATACGAGCCTTCACTAACCTCCGGCTCTCATGTTGTACACTGACAACGCACTGTACAGTGCAGATTTATGAAGCAGACTTTTTTACTACGCACTTGCCACATAAAGAAAAATTCCTATTGTCGGTTTTCCAAGATCGCTGGATGTGTCCGGCGAGTCGCCGAAAGGCGAAAAGAAGGGGGCCGCCCGCGGTGAAGCAAGACGACCCCAAACCGTCCCGATAGGGACGTCCTAGCCGGAGGTCGGCGCTGTAACCAGTGTCGCCTCCGGCGACCGCTCGGTGTTCTACGCACCGATGCGAATCATGAATCTACACACCGCGAGTGATGCGTCTACCCCTGTTTGCTCTCAGTGGGAGTCTCCTGGCCGTGGTGATCGCGGAGCCATCGCTGCGTCAATTTTGATGCCCCCTTCGCCCTTATAAATCAGATCGAAGATATTGGCTGCGGTTTGCAGCCATTTCGCCCGATCTTGCACGTTCCAGTCGCTTCCCGTGGGTGGCAGAGCTCGCAGTAGGCCCTGAATAAAGGGATCAAGCCCCTCGACCCCGCCGCCACCCCCGCTGCCTCCCTTTTTGGCGTCGGCGTCGCCGCCGGCATCGGATGTTGGGGGAGGCGCTTCGTCTCGAACCGCTATACCGGGCTTCACAAGCCGGCCGCGACCCTGCTCAAAAAATCCAGCCTGCTCGGCCGAACGCTCCAGCACTCGCCGAGCCCGGTCTTTGATTTTTTCCGCGACGCCAAGTCCTTGAATATCGCGCTCAAGCGCTGCCGTGGGTGGCAAAGCGCCGCCCCGATATTTTTCATAGACAGCGTTGTAAAGCGGCACATTTAGGAAGGCACGAATCTTGGCTTCCCGCGCCCGCTGCGGATCAACAACCATTTTTCCGAGGTCGGACAAGCGGTGATGGCCCGCAACCGTCTCAATCACACCAAATAGCCGCGCAGCGGAAATCTGAACGCGATAGCCGCTGCTTTTTGGACTCTGCTCGGTCCAAGCTGCCAGCTGGTCGTCGTCGCAATCGCTGTACCCCACCTGGCTGTTAATCGCCTGCGCCATTTCGACGGCACTGGTCAGATCTTCGTATGGAAAGGCGATAGAGGACCGCTGACGGCTGTCACCGTCCTCCGCTTTCGCCCCTTTAGCCTTCGCCGGGTCCTTCACCTGGGTCACGTTCTCGCCTGCCACGAGGATGCTCCTGTTCAATCTACAGGTTTAAATATCGCACTATCTAATGCGGAGTTATCCACCGTGTCAAGGCTACAATCCACTTTTTACATATAAACTTGACGCTAACCAAAAAACGCATTACAGTAGCATAACGGTGGGGGCTGTCCCTGCCGGAAAAATTGGGAATTTCAAATGGTTAGGAAGGTTGCAAGCCCCGGCGCTTTCGAGCGGCGTGCGGGGCGAGGATAAAGTAGCAGGGGCCGCTTCCTAGCCCTCAAAGCAAAGGAAAGCGGCCCCTAATCGGCTCCGACCCCCGGTGGTGTATCTGGCAGCACGCCACCTCTTACAAGGTGGAGAACCGGGTCCGATCCCCGGCCGGGGGACCGAATAGTGGGGCCGACGCTGCGCTAACAGCGCCGACCCCGGATCAGCAACCCAAGGATAGCCCCTTAGGTCGTGACCGCTCTGGCAAATATAGTCGAATCTACACTTTGTTGCCAGTACCCGGCCGAAGGGGGCAATCCGCAACCTCATGGATAGCCCCATGAATATCCTTCCTCGTGACAAGCAAATTGAAATCATCGCTGCACTCACTGAAGGGTGCAGCATCCGAGCAGTCGAGCGCCTTTGCCAAGTTCACCGCGATTCTGTGATGCGCCTTGGCGCTCGGGTCGGGCAGGGCTGCGCAGAGTTTCACTATCGTACCGTGCTTGGGTTGCGCGTTGGGCGCATTGAGCTCGACGAATGCTGGGGGTTTGTCGGCAAAAAACAACGCCGCGTTACCCCCAAAGATCAAGCCGCGAAGGGTGACTTCTATACCTTCATCGCCTTGGCCTCGTCCTCGCGGGCGATTGTGAGCTACCGCGTCGGCAAGCGGAACGGCGAGACGACCGATGATTTTCTCGCGGACCTGCGCGAGCGTGTCATCGGCACACCCGAAATCTCCACTGACGCGTGGTCGCCTTACCAGCCCAGCATTCGCGCACAATTCGGCAATCGCGTTGCTTACGGGCAGATCAATAAGACCTACAGCGTAACCGACCTACGGAAAGACGCAGCGCATCGGTATTCACCAGCGGCAGTAGTAGCGGTAAGCCGCGAGGTAATTAGCGGAACGCCTGCGCAAATCTCGACCAGCTATGTCGAGCGCCAGCATCTTTCGCTTCGCACGTCGCAAAAGCGGTTCGCGCGCCTGACGCTCGGCTTCTCGAAAAAACTAGAGCATCATGTCGCGGCGGTGAGCCTGTACGTCGCTCACTACAATTTCTGCCGTGTGCATGAAACGATTAAGACCACACCCGCAATGGCGCTTGGTCTAACCGATCATGTCTGGTCGATTGGCGAACTGCTTGACAAGACGCTTTCGCTCACTCCGCAAGCGCCGATCACTACAGCGCCGGATCGTCGTCGCCAGTTCCGAGTAATTGAGGGAGGGCGTGCGAATTAGGTATGCCTAAGCTGCGCTGGACAAACCCCGCTGTCTTCATCGTGCCAAGGGTCACACCAAAGGAGGCTGCAATACCTGCGGTCCCGGATTCCATAGACGCGAATCCGTCCACGAATATGGAAAGAAAAGACCGACGACAGGTCCATTTGCAGCGCCTCCATTCGCTGGCGAGCTTCCCTGCAAATTCTGTTTGCGGAAACGGGATGGTGGTTAGTGCCCGATCTCACCGAACCAGCAGCCAGCATTATTTCTGACCATTTCATGGTCTGGAGATGTTCGATTACCTTCGAGATCTCACGCCAATCACAGCCAGCGAGGCCCGCTTGACCCCATGGTCCGTCAAGATCGAATGTCGAGAGGCGAAATAAGATTGTTTCGCCTCGCCACGCGTCAGGATCAGCCGTTTGTCGAATCGGATGTTTGTCAGCTATGCGCTGATGCTTCGGACCGCCCTGTTTATTTCTCGCCACGTCACTCTAGCGATGAGTAGTAATCAGTCATGCTTTCCAAAGTAATTTCGCGATTGCAGGGGTCGCCCGGCTCGATCCCCTGTCTCGCCTTCTGCCACGGCCCTTCAGAGTGCGTCAGATCACTAAGCTGCTGACCATTCATCTTGCCATAGTGGTCGATAACGAGGTCGATAGATTCACGCTCATTGCGCCTTAGCCTGCCCGAACTGCCGCCAGATACTTCGCGAATGACAAACATCCCCCGATGCCGCTCGTAAAGTTCCGGCGCTACGGGTCCGTTCGCCCAAGCTTCGATCCGCGAGGTAAAAAGGGGAGTGTCCTCCCAAACCGCGTGCCAAGCCTGTGAGTAGTAGACGAGCTTCTGGAGCTTCCACGTCGAAACGGCTCCCGTTTGCTCAAGTATGTATTGAGCAACGTCTAGAACGATTGGCATGGCGACGGCTCCGCTCGCGGGCGGCGACCCAGAATCGGGTAGGGGATGAGGGTAACAACGAGAACGTGTACACCTCAATACGTCTTTTGTGCGTCGCACAATAAACGAGAGTGTCCGAATTCGGACAGTACCGTTGTCGCACGCGACAACCGCGCGTGCCGGCGAACCCCGGAATATGGTTAACGGGCGCGAGTGTCCTAATTCGGACAGCACCCAGGACGCCCCCATGCCGTGATTCGCCTCAGCAGGAGGTTAATCGGCGAAGCGGAGCACCTGGCAGAGCTCGCCTTGTTTGGCGGCCGGCGCATGGGGCGGGCGGACGATCAGCCCGTCGGCGGCGGTCAGCAGCGCAAATAGCGCGCTGTCCTGGCGGCCGAAGGGGGTTGCCACCAGCCGCCCATCCGGCGTGCGCTCGATCTTGGCGCGGAGATAGTCCTGGCGCGCGTCGTTTGCCGGCAGCTCCACGCCGAGCACCGCCGCTTCCGGCTCGAGCGCGGCGTCGCTTCGGCTCTGGAGCGTGCGCAGCAGCGGCACGAGGAAGAGGAGCGCGCACACGATGGAGGAAACCGGGTTGCCGGGCACACCGAGGACGCGCAACGCACCAGCCTCGGCAAACAAGAGCGGGCGCCCGGGACGGAGCGCGATGCGGTGGAAGGTGGGCAGCACGCCTTCTTTGGCGAGCGCCGGTGCCACGAGATCATGATCGCCCACCGAGGCGCCGCCGATCAGCACCAGCACGTCGGCGGGAAGGTCGCGGGCGCGGCGGATCGCGCCCACGATCGAGTCTACCCGGTCGGGAAAGATGCCAAGGTCGGCGACTTCGCCGCCTTCGTTGCGGACGATCGCGGCAAGCGACAAGGGATTCGACGCCACGATGCGGTCGGACGCGAGCACATCGCCCGGCCGCACCAGTTCGTCGCCGGTGGCGGCGAGCGCCACGCGCGGTCGGCAGGCGACGCTGACGGATGCGTGCCCCATGGATGCGGCGAGGCCCACATCGCGCGCGCCGAGACGGCGGCCGGCCTTGATGAGCACGTCACCCGCCTTGAAATCGAAGCCCTGCTTGCGGACGAACTTGCCCGGCGCCGAGGTGGGAAGCGTGACGCGATCGCCGTCGCGCTCGGCGTCTTCTTGGGCCACGACCGTGTCGGCGCCGGCGGGCACCACAGCACCGGTGAAGATGCGCGCAGCTTCTCGCGGGTTCAGCGTGCTTGCGAACGGGCGTCCGGCGCCGGATTCGCCCGCGACCTTCAGCGTTCCCGGGAGATCGCCGCTTTTGGCGGCGTAGCCGTCCATGGCCGACACGTCGCGCGGCGGCTGGTCGCGCTTGGCGGCAAGATTTTCGGCAAGCACGCGCCCATGGGCCTCGCCGATCGCGATCTGTTCAGTGACGAGCGCCTTCAGCCCCGCCAGCATGCGGGTGAGGGCGTCCTCCACCGAAATCAGCGCCATTTATTTCCCCGCGCGCCAGTCGCCGGAGGCGCCGCCGGATTTCGACAGGAGGCGGATGCCCTCGATGCGCATGCCGCGCTCGACGGCCTTCACCATGTCGTAGATCGTGAGACACGCGACAGCGACCGCCGTGAGCGCCTCCATCTCCACGCCGGTCTGGCCGGAAACCTTCACCGTGGCGCGCACGACGAGGCCCGGCAGCTTGCGGTCGGGCGCGATGTCGATCTCGACCTTGGTGATGGGGAGCGGATGACAGAGGGGGATCAGCTCGTGCGTTTTCTTCGCCGCCTGGATGCCGGCGATGCGGGCGGCGCCCATGACGTCGCCCTTCTTGGCGTTGCCATTCTGCACGAGCTTGAGCGTCGCTGGGCGCATTCGTACCTTGCCCTCGGCCACGGCGACCCGCTCGGTCGTGGCCTTCGCCGACACGTCCACCATGTGTGCTTCGCCGCGCTTGCTTAGATGGGTGAGGGATTTTTTGCGCATGCGGGGCGATAACCTCTCCTTGTTCGCGCGAGCGCCGGGCGTGATTGTTCGTTCTCGCGAGCGGGTTTTACGCCCCGAGGTTTGATACTGCCCCTCGCGAACGAATGCGAGGGGGGCGGAGCGCCGAGCGGCGCATCCTAAAGTCCACGCCTTGCGGCGTGGGCGAGCCAGTTGCTAAAGGCCCGCACGCCACTCGGCGCTCGGCGACCTGCGGTCAGGCAAATAATGAGCATCGCCGCCCGATTTACCTCAAGCGCTCTTGGCCTTCTTGCCGCGACCGAGGAGCGCCGCCGTCGCCGCCATCACGTCGCTTTGGCGCATCAGGCTCTCGCCCACCAGAATGGCCTTAACTCCGGCGGCGGCAAGGCGGGCGACGTCGGCGGGCGTAACGATGCCGCTTTCGCCCACCAGCAGGCGATCCTTCGGCACCTTGGGCGCCAGGAGCTCGGTGGTCTCGATCGTGGTCTCGAACGTGCGCAAATCCCGATTGTTGATGCCGATGAAGCGCGCGCCGAGCTTCACGGCGCGTTCGAGCTCGGCCTCGTCGTGCACCTCGACCAGGGCATCCATGTTCCAGTGCACGGCGGCGGCGTAGAGCTCGCGGGCGGCCTTCTGGTCGACGGCGGCCATGATGATGAGGATGCAGTCGGCGCCGAGCGCGCGGCTCTCGGCCACCTGATAGGCCTCGTAGAGAAAATCCTTGCGCAGCACGGGCAGCGCGGTGGCGCCACGCGCGGCCACCAGGTGCTCGGGCGCACCCTGAAACGACGGTCCGTCGGTGAGCACCGACAAACAGGCCGCACCGCCGGCGGCGTAGGCGCGGGCGAGCGTCGCGGGATCGAAGTCGGCGCGGATCAGCCCGCGCGAGGGGCTTGCCTTCTTGATCTCGGCGATGAGCGCGGTCTCGCCGCGCTTGATCTTGGCGTCGAGGCCGGCGAGGAAGCCCCGCACCGGCGGCGCACTCTCGGCGGCGCGCTCGACCTCGCGCATGGACCGCGCGCGCTTGGCGCGCGCGATCTCGTCGCGCTTATAGGCTTCGATCTTGGTGAGGATGTCGGACATGGGTCAGGCGTTCGACACGGCGATGAGCTTCTCGAGGCGGGCGTTGGCGGCACCGCCGTCGAGCGCCTTGGCCCCCAGCGCCACGCCCTCGCGGATGTTCTTCGCCTTGCCGGCGACCACGAGTGCCGCGCCCGCATTCATCAGCGCCACGTCGCGGTAGGGGCCGGGCATGCCCTCGAGCACGGCGCGCAAGGCCGCGGCATTCATCGCCGCTTCGCCGCCGCGAAGCTGCTCGGGATTGGAACGCTTGAGCCCGGCGTCTTCCGGCGTGACCTCGAAGGTTTTCACCTTGCCGCCGGCAAGCTCGGCGACGAAGCTCGGGCCGGACGTGGTGATCTCGTCGAGGCCGTCGGAGCCATGCACCACCCAGGCGCGTTCGGAGCCAAGTGCGGCCAGCACCTTGGCGAGGGGCTCGATCCACGGCCGCGCAAACACGCCCACCATTTGGCGCTTGACGCCGGCCGGGTTCGACAGCGGCCCGAGCAGATTGAAGATCGTGCGCGTGCCGAGCTCGATGCGGGTCGGACCCACGTTCTTCATCGCCGGATGATGCGCCGGCGCGAACATGAAGCCGATGCCGGCCTCGCGGACGCAACGGCCGATGGCGTCGGGCGCGAGCTCGATATTCACCCCGAGCGCCGCGAGCACGTCGGCGGCGCCGGATTTCGACGACAATGCCCGGTTGCCGTGCTTGGCCACTGGCACGCCGCTGCCGGCCACGATGAAGGCGGCGCAGGTGGAGATGTTGTAGGAGCCCGACGCATCGCCGCCGGTGCCGACCACATCGATGGCGTCAGCTGGCGCCTCCACCGGCAGCATTTTCGCGCGCATGGCGGAAACGGCACCGGTGATCTCGTCCACGGTCTCGCCGCGCACCCGCAGCCCCATGAGCAGCGCGCCCATCTGTGCCGGTGTCGCTTCGCCTGCCATCATCTTGTCGAAGGCGTGCGCCGCCTCGTCGCGCGTGAGCGTGGCGCCGGTCGCGACCTTACCGATCAGGGCCCGGAAGCGTTCCATGCCGGTCACGCGCGCCGCGCGTTGAAGCTCGCGGCGAGGTCGAGGAAGTTCTTCAGGATGGTGTGGCCGTGCTCCGACGCGATGCTCTCCGGGTGGAACTGCACGCCGTGCACCGGATGCGTCTTATGGGAGACCGCCATGACGAGGCCGTCGTCTGTCTCGGCGGTGACGGAAAGTTCGGCCGGCAGCGTGTCGCGCTTCACGACCAGCGAATGATAGCGCGTGGCGGCGAAGGGGCCATTGATGCCGCGCAGCACGCCCTGGCCGCCGTGCTTGATCTGCGAGAGCTTGCCGTGCACGGGCGCGGGCGCGCGCACCACGTCGCCGCCGTAGGCGGCGCCGATCGCCTGGTGGCCGAGGCAGACGCCGAGGATCGGCGTCTTGTCGCCGAGCTTTTTGATGAGCTCGAGCGAAATTCCGGCCTCGTTCGGCGTGCACGGCCCCGGCGAGATCACGATCGCGTCCGGCTGCCGCTCCGCCAGCGCCTCGACGGTGATCGCATCGTTGCGATGCACTTCCACCTCGGCCCCCAGCGCACCGAGGTAGTGCACGAGGTTCCAGGCGAAGCTGTCGTAGTTGTCGACCAGGGCGACTTTCATGGGATTTCTTTAGCGCGGCGGGAGCCTTGCTGTCATCCCGCGGCCTTCGCCGTCAGATGGATGCCAAGCCCGAGAAAGAAGCAATAACGCGGTTAACAAGCGCCAGTCGGCGTTGTCAGCAGGCGAGCGGGCAGCGCTGTAGCCCGTTAGCGCCCGCGCTGACCCGCCGCAAAGCGCGCCGCTTCCTCGGCCGCGCGGAATAGGGCCTTGGCCTTGTTCTCGCACTCCACGAGCTCGAGTTGGGGATCGGAATCCGCCACGATCCCGGCGCCCGCCTGCACGTACATCTTGCCGTTCTTCACGATCGCCGTGCGCAACACGATGCAGGTGTCCATGGAGCCGTCGGCGGCGAAATAGCCGACGGCGCCGGCGTAGAGGCCGCGGCCGTCGGATTCCATCTCGTCGATGATTTCCATGGCCCGCACCTTGGGCGCACCCGACACGGTGCCGGCAGGGAAGCCCGCCACTAGCGCCGACAGCGCATCGTGCTTCTTGGTGTCGAGCTCGCCCTCGATATTGGAGCCGATGTGCATGACCTGGCTGTAGTACTCGAGAAAGAATTGGTCGGTGACCTTGACCGTCGCCATCTTGGCCACGCGGCCCACGTCGTTGCGGCCGAGGTCGAGCAGCATGAGGTGCTCGGCGCGCTCCTTGGGATCGGCAAGAAGCTCGTCGGCGAGCGCCTTGTCCTCGGCAGGCGTGCGGCCGCGCGGCCGCGTGCCGGCGATGGGGCGGATCGTCACCTTGCCGTCGCGCACGCGCACGAGAATTTCCGGGCTCGAGCCGACCACGGAGAAGTCGCCGAAATCGAGGAAGTAGAGGAAGGGCGCCGGGTTGATGCGGCGGAGCGCGCGGTAGAGCGAAAAGGGCGGCAACTGGAAGGGCGCCTCGAATCGCTGCGACAGCACGACCTGGAAGATGTCGCCGGCGAAGATGTACTCCTTGGCGCGGCGGACCATGTCCTTGAAGCGCTCCGCCAGCGTGTTGGACACGGGCTTCAGCGGGCCGGGCTCGACCTTGTGGCTCTCGGCCTTGTCCAGAGGACGATCGAGGTCGGCAACCACGCGGTCGATGCGGGCGCGGGCGTCGGCCTCCGCTTCGGCAGCGGAGATGCCTTTCACCGGCCGCACCGGCGTCACCACGGTGATCGCATCGCGCACGGAATCGAACACCACGACGATGGTGGGCCGGATGAGGATCGCGTCGGGCATGCCGATGGGATCGGGCTTCGCCGCGGGCAGCCGCTCCATCAGGCGCACGGTCTCGTAGCCGAGATAGCCGAAGACGCCCGCCGCCATGGGCGGCAGGTCGGTCGGCACCTTCAGCTGCGACTCGGCGAGGAAATTCCGCAGCGATTGCAGCGGCGGCTCGGCGAGCGGGGTGAATTTACCGTTTTTCTCCGGCGCGCGATTGATCTCGGCGCGGTTGCCCTGGCAGCGCCAGATCGCGTCCGGTGCAAAACCTAGGATCGAATAGCGGCCGCGGACGGCGCCGCCCTCGACCGACTCGAACAGAAATGCGGGTGAGCGGCCGCGCGCGGTCTTGAGGAACGCCGACACGGGCGTTTCAAGATCGCCTACGAGCGTGATGGCGACAAGCTGAGGCTCGCCCGTCTCATAGCGGGCCGCGAAGCTCGGCTCCACGACCGCGTCCACGTCACTGACCGGAGGAATCGCCGGTGACCTGACGCAGCGCCGCCTCGTTGACGCGCACGCCGAGATCAGCCTGCACGCGCACCACGTACTGGGTCAGCAGATCCTCTTGCAGGTTGCGCGACAGCGTCGCGTCGGTCTGCTCGGCCGCGGGGCCGGGCGGCGGCAGGGTCACCGCGGTGACGCGGTAGACGAGCCGGCTGATGCCGTCGTCGCCAATGGCAATCCCGCTCTTGTCCTTGTCGGTATCGAAGATGCGGCCGAGCGCGCGCGGGTCGATGCCCTCCGCTGGCCGGCCGCGCTTCAGGCCGGCAAGCTTCTGCACCGCGAGCCCGGGGGCCGCGGCGGAGAACGGCTCGCCGGTATCGAGCTTCTGGCGGATCGCGTCGGCGCGCGCCACCAAGCGCTTCGCCGTCTCTTCGTCGCGCCAGCGCTGCTCGACGCTCGCGCGCGCCTCGTCCAAGGTGCGCTCGCGGGCGGGGGTGATCTTCTTCACCTCGTACCAGACGTAGCCGCCCGCCTGGCGAAGCTCGATCGGGTCGGTGTCGACGCCGGCCTGGGCGCTGAAGGCCGCCGGGATCAACTGATCGCGCGCCGGCAGGTTCTCAACTTGCTCGCCGTTGGGTCCGCGCCCGGTGCGGTCCATGGCGCTGACGGTGACGGCGGGGAGGCGAAGCTTCTGCGCCACCTCCGTGAGATTGGAGCCGGCGGCGCGCTCGTCTTCGATCTTGTCGTGTAGATCGAGCATCTGCCGGCGGGCGCTCTCGATCTGCAACTCGCGGCGAAGCTCGGGCGCCACGGAAGCGAAGGGCCGCTCGTTCGCGGGCTCGATCTTGTTCACGCGCACCAGCACCGCGCCGAAGCGGCCGGGAACGGGCGCGCTCACCTTGCCGGCCTCCAGCGAAAACGCGGCATCGGCCACGGCCTGGTCGAGCATCTCACGCTTGGAAAGCAGGCCGAGCGCCACGTCCTTGGGATCGAGGCCGCGCTCCTTGACGATGGCCTGGAACGAGGTGCCGGCGGCGATGCGGTCGGCCGCGGCCTTGGCCTCACCCATGGACGGGAACACGATCTGCTCGATCTCGCGGCGCTCCGGTGCCGCGTAGCGCTCGCGCCGGGCCTCATAGGCCTTGCGCACGTCCTCGTCGCTGATCTCGATCCACGGCGCGAGCGCCTCGGGCGTCAGCGTCACGAACACGAGCTCGCGGTATTCCGGGGCGCGGAAGTCGGTCTTGTTCGCCTCGTAATAGGCGGCGATTTGCTCGGGGGTGGGGGCGGGAATAGCGCCGGCTTCGGCGCGGCCAAGGCGCACGAGGTCGACGGCGCGCTCCTCGCTCTCGTAGCGGCGGATCGCGTCGCGCAGCGTCGCCGGCGGCCGGATGTCGCCGCCCAAGGAGCCTGCGAGCTGGCGGCGCAGCATGAGGCGGCGCTCGCTCGCGATGTAGTCGGCTTCGCTGAAGCCGTTCTGGCGGATAACCTCGCGGAAATAGGTGGGATCGAACACGCCGCCGGGGCCGCGGAAATTCGGGTTCTCGTGGATGCGCTGGACGATGACCGCGTCGGAAATGCCGAGGCCGAGCTGACTCGCCTTCTGGTCGAGGGCGTACTCGGCGATCATCTCGCCCAGGATCTGCCGGTCGAGGCCCATGGCACGGGCCTGCTCGTTGGTGATGCCGCGGCCGTGCTGCCGGCTCAGCTGCTGCAGGCGCTCGGTATAGACGCGGCGAAAACCTTCGATCGAAATCTTGGTGGAGCCGATCACCGCCACGTCCTGGGCGCCGAAGCCGCGAAAGACGTCGGCGACTCCCCAGATCGCGAAGGCGACGATGAGGAGCCCGAGCAGGATTTTCGCAAAGATGCCGCCGGCACGCTTGCGCAGGTAGTCCAACGCCATCTCTAACCCCTTGAAAGCCGGCGGAATATAGGGACCGCCTGCCTGCAGAGCAACGGCGGTGCGCTAGTTTGCGCCGCCGGGCCCGGTCTGCTACCCGGCCTCGTAACCAAGGAAACATCATGGCGGGGCGGCGTCCGCTCGTGGCGGGCAACTGGAAGATGAACGGGCTCCGTGCCGCGGCGGCGGAGCTCGATGCCGTCTGTCAGGGCTACGACAAGGCGCTGCAGGCCAAGGCCGATCTGATGGTTTGCCCGCCCGCGACCCTGACCACGGCCTTTGCCGATAGGGCGCTTGGAAGGGTGTTGATCGGCGGTCAGGACTGTGCGCCAGAGCCGGCAGGTGCCTTCACCGGAGACATCTCGGCCGAGATGCTGAAGGACGCAGGAGCAAGCGCCGTGGTCGTCGGTCACTCCGAGCGGCGTGCCGGTCACGGCGAGACCGATGCCCTGGTGCGTGCCAAGGCGCAGGCGGCGTTCCGCGCCGGGCTCATGGCCATCATCTGCGTCGGCGAGACCAAGGCCGAGCGCGACGCGGGGAAAACCCTGGAGGTGGTTTCGCGCCAGCTTCAGGGCTCTGTGCCGGACGTGGCAACGGCGGCGAATACGGTGATCGCCTACGAGCCCGTGTGGGCCATCGGCACGGGCGTCACGCCGTCGCCCGCGCAGGCGGCCGAGGTGCACGCCGATATCCGCGGCGCGCTGTCGCGGCGCTTTGGACTGGAGGCAGCGGGCATGCGCATCCTCTACGGCGGATCGGTGAAGCCGGACAACGCGGCAGCGTTGTTGCAGGCCAAGGATGTCGACGGGGCGCTGGTGGGCGGGGCGAGCCTCAAGGCAAAGGATTTTCTCGCCATTGCAAAGGTTTATTCGAGCACCTAAGTAGGCGGGCGGCGGGTGGAAAGCCGCGCCGCGATCGTGTAATGCAGCGCCCCAGCAAGGCCCTCCATGCAAACCGTTCTCATCGTCATCCACCTCCTGATCGTGCTTGCCATGATCGCGGTCGTGCTCCTGCAGAAGTCGGAGGGCGGCGGGCTCGGCATCGGCGGCGGCGGTGCGAGCTTCCTTTCCACCCGCGGCTCGTCCAACGTGCTCACGCGCACCACCGCCTATCTTGCCGCGGTGTTCTTCCTCACCAGCTTCACGCTTTCGGTGCTGGCGGGATGGGGGCGGCAGCCGCAGTCGATCCTCGGCAATCAGCCGGTGGCGCCGGGAGCGCCCGGGGCACCGGGGCCGGTGCAGCCGGGGGGCAGTATTCTCGACCAGCTGCGGCCTTCGACGCCGCAGGCGCCACAGTCGCAATGACGCGATCTCTGCCAGGGCCGGGTAACCGGCCCTTCGGTTTTTTACGGGGACAGCGCAAGTGCCTCTCGTCGAATCGCTCGCGGAGGTCTAAAGGTTAAATCCCATGGCGCGGTACATCTTCATCACCGGCGGCGTGGTTTCCTCTCTCGGCAAGGGTCTCGCCTCAGCGGCGCTCGGGGCGCTGCTACAGGCGCGGGGCTTCTCGGTCCGGCTGCGCAAGCTCGATCCCTATCTCAACGTCGATCCGGGGACGATGTCGCCGTACCAGCACGGCGAGGTCTACGTCACCGACGACGGCGCCGAGACCGATCTCGATCTCGGCCACTACGAGCGTTTCACCGGCCGGCCGGCGACGCGCCAGGACAACATCACCACCGGCCGCATCTACCAGGAGATCTTGCAAAAGGAACGGCGCGGCGACTACCTCGGCGCCACCATCCAGGTCATCCCGCACGTGACGAACGCCATCAAGGATTTCATCCTCGAGGGCAACGAGGGCTTCGACTTCGTGCTGTGCGAGATCGGCGGCACGGTGGGCGACATCGAGAGCCTGCCGTTCCTGGAAGCGATCCGCCAGATCAAGAACGAGCTGCCGCGCAATCATGCGGCCTACATCCACGTCACGCTGTTGCCGTTCATCCCCTCGGCGGGGGAACTCAAGACTAAGCCGACGCAACATTCCGTCAGTGAGTTGCGCTCAATTGGCATCCAGCCCGACATCCTGCTTTGCCGCAGCGACCGCGAGATCCCGCGCGAGGAGCGGCGGAAGCTTTCACTGTTCTGCAACGTGCGGGAAAGTGCCGTGGTCGAGGCGCGTGACGTGGACAACATCTACGCGGTGCCGGCCGCCTATCACGCCGCCGGACTCGACCGCGAGGTGCTCGCCGCTTTCGGCGTCGAGCGGGCGAAAGCCCCTGATCTCGCGCGCTGGCAGCGCATCGAGGAGCGCATGCACAACCCCGAGGGCGACGTCACCATCGCCATCGTCGGCAAGTACACGGGGCTCAAGGACGCTTACAAGTCGCTGATCGAGGCGCTCACCCACGGCGGCATCGCCAACAAGGTCAAGGTCAAACTCGACTGGATCGAGTCGGAAATATTCGAAAACGAGGATCCGGCGCCGTTCCTCGAGCACGTGCACGGCATCCTGGTGCCCGGCGGATTCGGCCAGCGCGGCGCCGAGGGAAAAATCCGCGCGGCGCGCTTCGCGCGGGAACGCAACGTGCCGTACTTCGGCATCTGCTTCGGCATGCAGATGGCGGTGATCGAGGCGGCGCGCAATCTCGCCGGCATCGAGGGCGCGAATTCTACCGAGTTCGGTCCGACGCCGGAGCCGGTCGTCGGCCTCCTCACCGAATGGATGAAGGGAAACGAGCGCGAGCGGCGCCAGCTCGGCGGCAACCTCGGCGGCACCATGCGCCTCGGCGCCTATGCGGCGCACCTCGCCAAAGGCAGCCGCGTCGCCGAAATCTATGGCGCAAGCGACATCTCCGAGCGCCACCGTCATCGCTACGAGGTGAACACCGGCTATACGGCGCGCCTGCAAGACAAGGGCATGCGCTTCTCCGGCATGTCGCCCGATGGCCTGCTGCCGGAGATCATCGAGTATCCCGAGCACGCCTGGTTCGTCGGCGTGCAGTTCCACCCCGAGCTCAAATCGCGGCCATTCGAGCCGCACCCGCTGTTCGCCTCGTTCGTGGGCGCGGCGGTGGAGCAGAGCCGGCTGATGTAGGGCCCTACCGCCTCGGGGGAACACGTTCCATATGCATCGTCACTACCTGCCCATTTGGCACAGCCGCAGCCGAATACACGGTGACGATATCGAGCTCTTGCGGACTCTGAAACACGACGAAGCCCGTGACGAAGCTCAGCAGTGGCGATTGGAAATTACTCATAATTTCCAGACATTCTACAGCGAATGCTTCATCCGCCTTCAGTGTCGCGGGAAAGAACCGTGACACTGCCCCTGCTTTCTGATTGCCCAGAGCGCGAGCGAATTTCTTTACGAAATTAATTGGTCCGCCGTTTGGATTGTGCACGTTGATATCCGTCAAATAGAACCCCGGCGCGACGAAAGGCGGGTTCGACCTGCCAAACGGGCCAGCTTGGCGACCGCAAACGAATTTCACCGCGTACTCAAACATCTGAAACTCAACGGAACCGATGTCGCAGGCGGCGCCTTTGGGTCGGGCGACGCCGCGCTGATCGGTGGCGATGATGGTGTTGTTGGCGTCTGTACAATCCGCGAGCGGCACCACTCCATCTATGGCTGCGCTGCCGGGGAGCGGCGCGTGTGTCTGCGTCGGGCCACCGTTGTTGGCGAGAGGTCCGAGCAGCGGGGTGGGGCTGTTGAGGTCCCCGGTGCCGCCGAGGCAAGTGGCGTCACTGCTGAGATTGTGCCCCAGAGAGGTAATAGTCCCGTTGCAGTTAGGGCCAGGATTTCCAGTGTTGCCGGCGACGATAGTGTTCTTGAGTTTTACCGTGCCGCCGGAGTTGAAGCCGGAGTTGAAGATGCCGCCGCCGTCGCGGGTCGCGCTGTTGCCGGTGACGGTGCTGTTGCTGAAGGTGATTGTGGCGCTGCAGCTAGGGTCCTTAAAGTTGACAATGCCTCCACCGACGGTGCCGGCCTTGTTGCCGCTGACGGTGCTGTTGATGAGGGTCGCGGTGGAGGAGGTGGTGCCTGTGCATATGTTGAAGATGCCGCCGCCGTCGCCGGTGACGGTGTTGTAGCTGACGGTGCTGTTGATGAGGGTCATGGTGCCCCCGTGCCAGATGCCGCCCGCGCGGCGGGCGATGTTGTTGCTGACGGTGCTGTTGATGAGGGTCAATTTGCCGCCGAAGTTGTAGATGCCGCCGGCGCCGGCGGCCGTGTTGTAGCTGACGGTGCTGTTATTGAGGATCAATGTACTGCCGCCGTAGTTGAGGATGCCGCCGCCGCTTGACGCCTTGTTGCCGCTGACGATGCTGTCGATGAGGGTCAACAACAGGCCGTCGTTGAGGATGCCGCCGCCGTAGTCGCTGGGGTCGGTGCTGCCGTTATCGACGTCGCCGCGCATGATGGTGACGCCGGAGATGGTCACGAATGTTCCAGAACTAATTGTGATAACGCGCTGTTTCCGCCCCATGGCGTCGAGGAATGTGCTCCCGGCCCCCGCGCCCGTGAGGGTGAGGCTGTATTTGATGGTGAGCGGGAAGGTTTCTCCGTTGGCGAAGTTGTAGGTGCCGGCCGCGACTGAGATCGTGTCACCTGCCTGCGCCAGGGTGAGGGCGTACGTGACCGTCTTGCAGGGTTTCGACGAGGCTTGGCAGTTGTTCGGAGAAATGCCCACTAAGTTGTTCCCTAACGGGGCCGGGGCGACGAAAAGGGTCGCCGCCTGGGCAGGTTGCGCGAGCCCCAGGCCGAGCATCAGGATGGTGGCCGGCAGGATCGGGCGCAGGAAACTAAAGCAGGGGCTCAACGTCGCTATTTGCATTTTCCATCCCCTACATCCACAGGCGCCGGCCATCGTCCTTCGCTTCGGTG
Organism: Xanthobacteraceae bacterium; assembly: GCA_035601815.1. Lineage (GTDB taxonomy): Bacteria > Pseudomonadota > Alphaproteobacteria > Rhizobiales > Xanthobacteraceae > DATNNN01. Next base: position 29,313 of record DATNNN010000038.1, read on the forward strand.
CTCATGCCGGCTGTGAAGTTGCCAAAAAGCCTAAAGCCAACTCACGGTAGCATATGCTTTAATGCTGCGCTCGGGTATTTTCGAGAATGCTTGGCCTCACCATGCGGTGTGCGCTTGCGCGGGTTCGTCGATAATCAATGATCGAACTCGTCGAATCTCCGGACAGTCCATGTTGATCGGCGTGCAGTTCCACCCCGAGCTCAAATCGCGGCCATTCGAGCCGCATCCGCTATTCGCCTCGTTCGTGGGCGCAGCGGTAGAGCAGAGCCGGCTCGTCTGAACCGCAGGTTCCGCCGCTACAACTGATACTTGCGTTCGGGCGCGACCCAACCCACAATCCTTCGTTGCGTTGGCGGGGGAGTGGCCGTGGGTAAACCGACCGCAGTCGAATTGCAGACGCTTACAGAAGCGGAAGTACTACTGCGGTTCGCCGCCGAGCACGTGAAGGAGCTGCCGGCGGATTTCGCGCAGACCTTCGCCGAAGCGCGGGCCGCTGCCGAGCAGAACACCTGGACGCCGGACATCTCGAAGAAATTCTGGGACGCGTTCGCGCGGCTCTGCGATCTGATCCAGCCGGTCAACATGGACTGCATCTTGACCGCGAAAGAGCAAGTGCCGGCCGCCAAGTGGTGGTGGCGGCGCGGTGGGACAGAGCAGGTATCGTTGGCCGAGCGATCGTCTTCGCGCTATCTCTTCGCGCTCCTTTCACTCCTGCTCTTGATGATCGCGATCCAGCTCTACGTCTGGATGTGCACGAGCCTGTCCAGGCGGGTCGACGAGATATTCAACGCGGCGTCGGCTTCGGACTCACGGCTTGTGCTTGTGGAGTACGACAAGCTCCAGGGTACCGGCACCGCCGGCACCAATCCATCAAGGGTGGCGGCGGATCTCAACTCGTTTGACTCCGAGGTGGAGCGCTTGCGCTACGAAGTCATGCTCTTGGATAAGATCACGGCATTATGGATTTTCCCGCGCGCGCTGGACCGCGAGCCGGAACCGAGGCCCCGGCCGGCAGCCAAGGCAACGCCGCAAGGTGAGAAGGACGCCAAGCAGCCGGTCGAACCGGCGGCGGGCGCGCCGCAGCAGGGCGAGGGAGAATCCTTGCCGGCAAGTCAACTGGGAACGGTATGGCTACGGGGCGTTTTTGACGATGTTTCGGCACGGCTTGCCGACGTGCGCATCATGGCAACGAAGGTTCAGGAAAAGGCGAGCCTGATTGTCGGCACCCTTGCTTCGTTCGTGTTGCCGCTTCTGTTCGGCACGATCGGCGCCCTGGCCTACGTGGTCCGCACGATTTCCGATCAGATCAAGCGCTCCACGTTCGCGCAGAACTCGCCGATCCGTCACCGGATGCGGGTGGCGCTCGGCGCGCTCGCCGGCGTCGTCATCGGGCTATTCAATACCGGCCTGACCACACAGGTGAACCTGTCGCCATTGGCGCTGGCGTTTCTCGCCGGCTACGGCGTCGAAGCGGTATTTTCGTTGTTCGACGCGCTGGTCGACAAGTTCAAGCAGCCGCCGCCGACGCCGATTGAGGCAAAAAAATAAGTTGCCGACGGCCTGACGGAGCGCGGGCTCGCGCGGCGCGCCGCTGGCCATGCTAAACGGTGTCATGGCGCGGGGTCTCGATCACGCCGTTCATGCGGTCCGCGACCTGGACGCCGCGGGCGCGCTCTACGAGCGGCTCGGCTTCAAGGTCGGCGCCCGCAACAAGCATCCGTGGGGCACGGCGAACCATATTGTTCAGCTGCCGGGGTTTTTCGTGGAGATCCTCGGCGTGGCCGAGCCGGAGAAGATCCCGCCCATGAGCCCCGGGCGCTTCTCCTTCGGCGCGTTCAACCGAGATTTTCTGGCGCGCAAAGGTGAGGGGCTCTCCGGCCTGGTGCTGGAGACGACGGACGCGCCCGCTGACAAGGCGGAATTCGATCAGGCCGGGTTTGGCGGCTTCGCGCCACTCGTGTTCGCGCGCAAGGCGATGCGGGCTGACGGCAGCGAGACCGAGGTCGGCTTCGCCATCGCCTTCGCCCGCGATCCGGCGTCGCCGGATGTGGCCTTCTTCACGTGCAGGCAGAAGGCGCCGGAGAATTTCTGGTCGGCCGCGCTGCAGCGCCATGCCAATGGCGCGCAGGCGATCGCCGCCGCCGTGTTCGTCGCGGAGAACCCGACCGACCATCATATTTTTCTCGAAACTTTCTCCGGCTCGCGCGACGTGCGCGCCACATCGCTCGGCTTGCGTGTGGCGACGCCGCGGGGCGTGATCCTCGCCTTCGACGGCCGCGGATTTGAGGATTCGCTCGGCCTGCCGCCGCCGCCGGACGTTGGACTGCGGCTCGCGGCCCTGGTTTTCCGGGTAGCGGACCTGGCCGCGACGAAGGCGCTTTTCGTCAAGAACGGCGTCGCCCACCGCGAGCACCGCGAACGCCTGGTGGTAGGGCCCGAAATCGCCCATGGCGCCGCGCTCGTATTTGAGCGCTGATTTTGCTACCTCATAGTCATGCGCCCGGAACAGATCCCGTCGCCCGAGCCGACCGTCACGATCGGCAGCGTGCAATTCGCAAACCGGCTGCCGCTTGCGCTCATCGCCGGGCCTTGCGTTCTGGAAAGTCGCGCCCACGCGCTCGAGGTTGCCGCGGCGTTGAAGGAGATCGCCGCCAAGGTCGGCATCGGCCTCGTTTTCAAGACCTCATTCGACAAGGCGAACCGCACTTCGGCTAAGGGCGCCCGCGGCGTCGGCCTGAAGGAGGCGCTGCCGGTGTTTGCCGAAATCCGCGACAAGCTCGGGGTCCCGGTGCTCACCGACGTGCATACGGCCGAGCAGTGCGCGCCGGTGGCGGAAGCCGTCGATGTGTTGCAGATCCCGGCCTTTCTCTGCCGCCAGACGGACTTGCTTGTCGCCGCCGCCAAGACCGGCCGCGTGGTCAACGTGAAGAAGGGCCAGTTCCTGGCGCCGTGGGACATGAAGAACGTCGTGGAGAAGTTGACCTCCGCGGGTAACCGCAAGGTGCTGGTGACCGAGCGCGGCACTTCGTTCGGCTACAACACCCTCGTGTCCGACATGCGCGCGTTGCCGATTCTCGCGCGCACGACCGGCGCACCGGTGATCTTCGATGCCACCCACTCGGTGCAGCAGCCGGGCGGGCAGGGCACGGCGTCGGGCGGTGAGCGCGAATTTGTGCCGGTGCTGGCGCGCGCGGCGGTGGCGGTCGGCGTCGCCGGCGTGTTCATCGAGACCCATCCCGATCCGGACAAGGCGCCTTCCGACGGGCCGAACATGGTGCCGCTCAAGGACATGGAAGCGCTGCTGCGGCAATTGATTGAGTTTGACCGCCTCGCCAAGCGTCAGCCCGGCCACTAGAACTTCTCCCGCGCATCTCTGCATCCACGGATCAAGCCCCCATGAGCCGCGTGTTGAACGTGGTCGCCGGCGTCTCGTTTGCGACCGCGCTGTTTCAGCGCGCGGTCGATCCGGTGATCCAGAAGATTGCGATTGATCTCGCCGTCGACCCGACGACGGCGGCGCTGCTGTCCACCGCCTTCGCCATTCCCTACGCGCTGGTCCAGCCGCTGCTCGGCGGCATGGCCGACATGCTGGGCAAGATCCGCCTGATGACGGCATGCCTGGTCGTCCTCGTCGCTTCGGCGCTCGCCGGCGCGGTGGCAGATAATTTTCCGATGTTGTTCGCCGCGCGCGCCATATCGGGCATGGCCGCCGGCGGGGTGTTTCCCATCGCGCTCGCGATCGCCGGCGATCTCGTGCCGCTCAGCGGGCGCCAGATCGCGGTCAGCCGCCTGCTCGCGATTACGCTCGCCGGCGGCCTGCTTGGTGCCTCCATCGGCGGCGTCGTCGGCGATCTCATCGGCTGGCGCGGCGTATTCTTCGGGGCGGCGGGTGTCGGCGCGGCGGCGCTGCTCGCCATCGTGCTCGGCTTGCGCGGTGTTGCGACCGACGCGCCGGCGCGCTTCGATCTCGGCTTGCTCGGATCGAACTACCTCCTGATCTTCCGCAACCCGCTGGCCAAGATCTGCTTCAGCGCGGTCTTTCTCGAGGGCA
>DATNNN010000039.1:0-3743 GCA_035601815.1 Xanthobacteraceae bacterium
CCCATGTCGCGGCGCGGACCAAGAAGATCCGCCTGGCGCCGGCGGTGACGGTGTTGCCGCTGCATCATCCGATCCGCGTCGCCGAGCAGTAGATCGGATGATGCAGCGGCAGCACGGTGACCGCCGGCGCGAGGCGAATGTGCTTGGTCTTGGCCGCGACGTAGGAGAGCACGAGGTCGGGGCAGGAGAGCACCCCGAGCGTGCTGAAATGATGCTCGCCGATCCACGCCGAATGCATGCCGAGCGCGTCGGCGTAGAGCGCCTCAGCGGTGATGTCGGCGACGAACTGGTTCGGCGCCCGCGTATTGTTCAGATAGTGGTTGTCGCTGAGCGTGAAATAACCGAACTCCAACGCGCTCCCCCGTTCTTGCGGCCGTTGCTTGGCGTTTCGGCGAATATTGCTCTGCAGGGTCGTCACGAACAAGCGCCACGCCGGCTTTGGCCGAATTCATTGAGTTGAGCGTACACCGCCGCAAAGGAATTGACTCGTGCGGTGCTTACAACGAAGGATAGCGCCTGTTGATCGTTACAGCCGGGAGACGCCCGGCGCATGGAGGGGGTTATGACACGTGGCTTGATGATCGGTGCGTTTTGCACCGTCTTCGCTCTGGCAATGTCTTTGAGCAGCGACAGCGCGTCCGCCGCTGGTAAGAAGAAAAGGAAGGGACCTATTGTCGGAATCTGTCATGTTGCTCCCCAACCCAATTGTGGGCTGTTCATCTTAATACGTCCGGTTTGTGTGTCCCGGAATCCTTGCGGCGGGTGCGCGGCGTGGTCATGCCAGCCGTTCCCGCTGTTCTTTTCGCAGTAGTCTCGCGTCAAGAGCGTTTCGCGCAGACATCCGGCACCGCTCGTCGTTTTCTCGAAATCAGGCTGCCGGAGCGAGAACCTGCGTGGGAGCAACTGGTATTGCGTAACTTCTCTCGTGTATAACCTCGGCGCGCCCGCCCAAGGGGCGCGCGAGGTTCGTTATGCAGGCGCGTTGGAGTCCGGATTCCTGGCGGTCGAAGCCGGCCGTGCAGTTGCCGGAATATCCGGATCAGAAACTGCTGGCGGAGGTAGAGGCGCAGCTCTCGACTTTCCCGCCGCTCGTGTTCGCGGGCGAAGCGCGTGCGCTCAAGCGTGCGCTTGCCAAGGTCGCGGCCGGGGACGCTTTCCTGTTGCAGGGCGGCGACTGCGCCGAGAGCTTCGCCGAGCACGGCGCCAACAACATCCGCGATTTCTTTCGCGTCTTCCTGCAGATGGCGGTGGTGCTCACCTTCGCTGGCGCGCTTCCGGTGGTGAAGATCGGCCGCATCGCCGGGCAGTTCGCAAAACCGCGCTCGTCGCCCACCGAGAAGCAGGGCGGCAAGGAGCTCCCGGCCTATCGCGGCGACATCGTCAACGGCATCGAGTTCACGCCCGAGGCGCGCATCCCCGATCCGCGCCGCATGCTCGAAGCGTTCCGCCAGTCGGCGGCGACGCTGAACCTCTTGCGGGCGTTCGCCACCGGCGGTTACGCCAATGTCTCCAACGCGCACCAGTGGATGCTCGGCTTCGTCAAGGACAGCCCGCAGTCGCACCGCTATGAGGAGCTCGCCGGCAGGATCACCCAGGCGCTGGACTTCATGCGCGCCTGCGGCATCGATCCGGAAGTCCATCCTGAGATGCGCACCACCGATTTCTACACCAGCCACGAGGCGCTGCTCCTCGGCTACGAGCAGGCGATGACTCGCGTCGATTCCACGTCCGGCGACTGGTACGACACCTCCGGTCATCTGTTATGGGTCGGCGACCGCACCCGCCAGCCCGATCACGCCCATGTGGAGTTCGCCCGCGGCATCAAGAATCCGCTCGGCTTGAAATGCGGGCCGTCGCTGACCGCCGACGGATTGCTCAAACTCCTCGACGTCCTCGATCCCGAGCGCGAGTCCGGGCGCATGACCCTCATCTGCCGCTTCGGCGCCGGCAAGGTCGAAGCGTCTCTGCCCACGCTCGTGCGCGCGATCAAGCGAGACGGCCGGGCGGTGGTGTGGTCATGCGATCCCATGCACGGCAACACGGTCACCGCCAACGGCTACAAGACCCGCCGCTTCGAGCAGGTCATGCAGGAAGTGAAGGAATTCTTCGCCGTGCACGCCGCCGAAGGCACGCACGCCGGCGGGGTTCATTTGGAGATGACCGGCAGCAACGTCACCGAATGCACCGGCGGCGCGCGCGCGATCAGCGAGACGGAACTCTCCGACCGCTACCACACCTTCTGCGACCCGCGGCTCAACGCCGAGCAAGCGATCGAGCTCGCCTTCCTCACCACCGACCTCCTGAAAAAGGGGCGCGTCGCGCGCGCCCGACCGATGCCGGCAGTGGCGGGGCTTTAAGCAACACGTACGAGCCCCATTGCCGGCGCGGGACGCAGGCAATAAACCTCTGCTATGGCGTCCGATCGTCTGAACATAGCGATCGCCCAGTTGAACCCCACGGTGGGCGACGTCGCCGGCAACGCGGAGAAGGCGCGCCGCGCGCGCACGCATGCCGCGGGCGCCGACCTTGTGATCTTTCCCGAGCTGTTCATCGCGGGCTATCCGCCTGAGGATCTGGTGCTGAAGCCCGCGTTCCAGGCCGCTTGCCGCAGTTCCGTCGAGGCGCTGGCGCGGGAAACCGCGAGCGGCCCGGCGATGCTGATCGGCGTGCCGTGGGTGGAAGACGGCAAGCTCTATAACGCCGTCTGTCTCCTGCGCGGCGGGCGCATCGCCGCCGTGCGCTTCAAGGTCGATCTGCCGAACTACGGCGTGTTCGACGAGAAGCGGGTGTTCACGCCCGGCCCGCTGCCGGGACCGATCGAATTGAACGGCGTGCGCATCGGCGCGCCCATCTGCGAGGACATCTGGGGTCCGGACGTCACCGAGTGCCTGACCGAGACCGGCGCCGACCTCTTGATCGTGCCCAACGGCTCGCCCTACGACCGCACCAAGCCCGACGTGCGCCTCAACCAGGCCGTTGCGCGAGTGACCGAGAGCGGGCTGCCGCTTCTTTACGTCAACCAGGCGGGCGGCCAGGACGAGCTCGTGTTCGATGGCGCCTCGTTCGCGCTCAACGCCGACCGCTCGCTTGCCTTCCAGCTGCCCGCCTTCACCGAGGCGATCGCGCTCACCCGCTGGGAGCGAGCGGGCGAAACCTGGCGCTGCGTCGACGGCCCGCGCGCTTCCGTTCTCGAAGGCGACGAGGCGGACTATGCGGCGTGCGTGCTGGGTCTCCGCGACTATGTGAAGAAGAACGGCTTTCCCGGCGTGGTGCTCGGGCTCTCCGGCGGCGTCGACTCCGCGCTCTGCGCCGCCATGGCGGTGGACGCGCTGGGACCGGAGCGCGTGCACTGCCTGATGCTGCCCTTTCGCTACACCTCGGAAGAATCGATCCGTGACGCGGCCGCGGCGGCGAAGGCGCTCGGCGTGCGCTACGACGTGCTGCCCATCGCGCCCGCGGTGGAAGGGATCGAGGCGAGCCTGAAGGAGTTGTTCAAGGGCCTACCGCGCGACACCACCGAGGAGAATATCCAGGCGCGCGTCCGCGGCGTCGTCCTCATGTCCGTGTCGAACAAGTTCGGCTCGATGGTGGCCACCACCGGGAACAAGTCGGAGATGTCGGTGGGCTATGCCACCCTCTACGGCGACATGAACGGCGGCTTCAATCCGATCAAGGATCTCTACAAGACCGAGGTCTATCGCCTGTCGCGCCTGCGCAACCGCTGGAAGCCGGCGGGCGCGCTC
>DATNNN010000040.1:0-8597 GCA_035601815.1 Xanthobacteraceae bacterium
CTTGTCCTCCAGCGCGAACTTACGCCGCCAGGCTTCGTTGCGCATCTCCTTGCTCGCCACGAACTGATCGAAGGGGATGGGCTCGTTCTTGGTCCACAGGCCGCCGGGGGAGCGGAAATCCGGGATGCCGCTCTCGGTGGAGATGCCGGCGCCGGTGAAGGCCACTCCCCGGCGGGCGGCAGTCACCAGCGCCGCGAGCCCTTCGATCGCGGATTTGCGGTCGGCGGCGATCATGCTAGCGAACGCTATCCGGCTTCCAAACGGGTGAGGCATCCATGCGTTATCTCCATACCATGCTGCGCGTACGCGATCTCGACGCCGCGCTTGACTTCTATTGCGGCAAGCTCGGGCTCAAGGAGACCCGCCGCCGCGTGGACGACAAAAACCGTTACACGCTAGTGTTCCTGGCAGCGCCCGGAGACGAGAAGCTGGTGGAGGAAAGCAAGAAGTCCGGCCGGCCGGGCATCGAGGTGGAGCTCACCTTCAACTGGGACACGGAGGATTACGGCGAGGCGCGCCACTTCGGCCACCTCGCCTACGAGGTGGACGACATCTACGCCACCTGCGAGCGCTTGATGAAGGCCGGCGTCACGATTAACCGGCCGCCGCGCGACGGCATGATGGCGTTCGTGCGCTCGCCCGACAAGCATTCGGTGGAGCTCCTGCAGAAAGGGACGGCGAAGGCCCCGCAGGAGCCGTGGACGTCGATGAAGAATACGGGGCATTGGTAGAGAGCCCACCTCTATGATGGGTTGCAATCCCGGCAAAGTTCGCCTTACGATATAGGCGGTCGGGGGCTGCGATGGGCGGCGATGATATCAACGATCTTGATCCGGCGACGGCGATTGCCATCGTTACCGGGGTAATCCAAGAATGGCTAACGAGAAATGGCGCTGGGATCTTCCAGCCAGACAAGACCATTCCGGATCTTCCACCCAAGGGCTACGCGATAAGCCCAGCGCACTACGAGAACCTGTGCACCTTCGTCGAGAAGCGGCTGGCTGAGATAACGCACCGCAGGGTAGTGCTCGATCGCGATTGGCGAGACAGCCACTACAATACGACGATGGGATCGTATCGCGCCGCCGTCGTTGTCATCCTGTTGCACGCGCCGCCGGTCCCGCCCGTGCAGGTCGCCGGACCGTGATTGCGTTTCTCCGTCCCGCCTAAGGAACGCTGCCGACAGAGGAGGCCGTCATGCGGCGTCTCGCTTTTCTGCCCCTCATCGTTTTACTCGCCCCGCATAACCTTGCGGCGGCCTCACTCAATCCTAAAATCGAAGAAATCTGCACCCAGGCGCCGAAGCCTGGACAGGTGACTAGCGTCGACCACCGACGCCTAGTGGGCTATCTCCTGAAGAGCCAGCAGATTTACGACGTCGATCTCGACAAAAGCGGTGGCGACGTGAGCTATGCGCAAAAAACGCAGGCGATCCTTCGCTTCGATCGTTTTTGCGCGGCGGGAACCTGCTCGAAGGATGCCGAGGCCAAGCTCGCCGAGGCGCTCGGCGCGCTATACGATTTCCTCAAGGATCATTCCCGACCGCTGCCCGCCGGACAAAACGGCTTCGTGGTGACACCGGCGATCGTCGACCGTCCCGATCCGAAGGCGTTGCAGGCCTTTCTCGAGGGCAACGGCGGCTATCAGCTCGCGTGCGTCGCCGCCACGCTAAAACCGGAGCCGCAGCCGGAACAAACCCAGGCCGAGAAAGAGGTGGCGGCGGCGTTCGCGAACGTTCGCATCCGCAAGAACATCGAAGATTTGCGGGTCTCGCGCACCAGCAAGAAATTCGATAGCGTCGACCGCGCGAACATCGGGCTCAACAAGGACTACGTCAAACGTTCGCAGACGTTTTCACTCGAGGGGGTCGCCGGCGTGCCGCTTACCGAGGACCGCGCGTCGAGCTGGATCCTGTTCACGAGCTATAAGGCCCAGCACGTCAATCCGGCGAGCAAGACGCCGAACACTGGCAACGTCGGGGTCGGCCTGCTCAACGATTCCCGGTTCATGGTGGGCGAGTACGAGCAAAGCTTGCAGCTCTTCTCTCATCTCGTGCACTCCTACGTCACCGATTCCAATCTCGTCACCGGCAACGTCGTGTTCACGCCGGACTTTCTCTTCCCCGGCGTCGGCATCGCCTATAATCCCAACGACGGGCCCTTCGCCTTCTTGATCAAGCCGCAGCTCAAGCTGTTCTACGCCCACGTCATCGACGCCGGAACCAATCCCATCCTGGTCGCGGACAAGGAGTATCTCCGCGCCGGCCCGCGCGTTGAATTCTGGATATTCGGCACCACCGGCCTCGTAAAAAACTACTCATTCAATACGAATTACGAATTCCAGGAGGCATTTCGCGGCCCCTTCGACGTCGCCCGCCTCGAAAGCAAGCTGGTCTACACTTTCCCGGAGCAGCAGAACTGGAGCCTTCAGCTCAGTTACGTGAACGGGCGGGACCTCAATACGCTCGAGCGCCAGAAGCAGCTCACTCTCGGTCTCGGATACCGGCAATAGCCCGCGCCTTGTGCCCCCCGGCGCGCCTTCCTATAAGGGCGGCCCGTTCGCGCCCTTCGTCTAGCGGTCTAGGACGCCGCCCTTTCACGGCGGAAACACGGGTTCGATTCCCGTAGGGCGCACCAAAACAACGCTTCCTGAAGGAGCCACGCCCATGTCCCGCTACGCCCTCTTCGGCCTCCTCGCCGCCCTACTCCTGCTGCCGAACACGCCCGCCGCCGCGGTCACCGCCAAGGAAAAGATGGATACCTGCAAGTTCGGCGCCGAAGACCAGAAGCTCAAGGGCCCGGCCAAGCAGAACTTCATCAAGAAGTGCATGGCCAACGCCGACGCGCCGCAGGGCAAGAGCAAGAAGAAGAAGGAGAAATAGTCGAGAGATGGCGCGCTAGCAGCGCCGATCGCCCAGCTCCAAAGTTCCGGCGCTCATGCGCGCCTGAACGTCCAGCGGCGGGCGCCTCTTCCGGAGGCACGCCTCGTTCGTATAGCATCGGCCCATGAAACGCGGAATCGCGCTGGCCTGCGTCTGGTGGTTCGCGCTCTGCGCGACCCCGCGCACGGCCGACGCGGTGCTCGTGTTCGGCATGACCAAGGAGTACGTGGCGTCGCTCTTCGGCGAGCGCATGCGCTACTGGTCCGGCCGGCGCGGATCCGAAATTTATGTGATCGAGCAGCAGACAGCGATCCCGGGGTTTCCCGGCGAGGAGCGCGTGTGGCTGCAATTCCACCGCGACCGGCGCACCGGGCGGGATCATCTTACGGGCTGGAAGAACGATTGGCGGCTGTTGCCGACGCTCTAGGCGAAACCCCTCAGCACGGCGCCTTGTCGTCACGCTCGGCGAGGCGGCGGAGAAGCTCGATCAGGCGCTCGGGCAACGGCTTGGCGAGCTCAGGAGCGTAGGTCGCCCGCAGCTGCCGGCCGATGCCCGTGCGGATCGCGCGGGCTGCCGAATTCTTTTCCTTGGGCGACTGAAATATTTCACGCGGCATCATGCCCTCCATTGCGAGGCCACAAAGCCGCCTACCCTGCTTGGCGTCCCTCCAGGCTTTGCACCCTTTTTGTCGGGGCTTACCTATACAACCGGCCGAGAAAGCATCGGTTCCACAAAAAATTATAGCGAACAAAAACTTAACACCAAGTTTGCGCCTTGGCGGACCGGTTGCCTCGCGCGATGCGATTTTCGCACGGCAGATACGCTTTGGCGGCGGAACCGCCGCGCCGCGCCTGCATTATGTAGGCGGAACTACGGGGGCGAAAAAACCCGGTGACTCCCATGCGCCAACCCCGATTTCCCATCCTGGTCGATACCGGCCGCCGCCGCGTGCGCGCCGGCTTTTCCGCGCCGGCGAGCGAAGAGCCGGCGGAGATCTCACTGCATCTGCGCGACAAAGGCTGGAGCGCCTACAGCATCCGGTTCGAGCCGGAGGCGGCCGTCTGGGTCGCCAAGATCATCGACCTCAAGACCTGGCGCTCCAACAAGCGCGCGGCCTGAGGCAGCGGGCTCGACGGCACGGCCGATAGAGCGCAGAATATTTCGGCCCGGCGATCGAAAAGCGCCGGTCGAGGAAGCGCCATGGCCGTCCGTCTCAAGGTCAACGGCAGCACCCATTCGGTTCCGGCCGAGCCGGACACGCCCCTCCTCTACGTCCTGCGCAACGATCTCGCGCTGAACGGCGCGAAGTTCGGCTGCGGACTCGCCCAATGCGGCGCCTGCACCGTGATCGTCGACGGCACCGCGGTTCGCTCGTGCAGCATCCCGATCGGTGGGCTCGGCAACGCCGAGGTCACGACGCTCGAAGGCCTCGGCACGATCGATCGGCCGCACGCGTTGCAGCGCGCCTTCATCGAGGAGCAGGCGGCGCAGTGCGGCTATTGCATCAACGGCATGATCATGAGCGCGAAGGCGCTGTTGGATCGCAACCCGCGGCCGAGCGAAGCGGACGTGCGCGAGGCGCTTGCCGGCAATCTCTGCCGCTGCGGCACGCATAACCGCATCGTCCGCGCGGTGCTGCGCGCGGCGAAAGAAACGGGGAGGACGTAATGGTCGCCCTCACCCGTCGCCAATTCTCCGCCGGCCTCGGCGGCGTCGTGGTCGCCTTCTCGCTGTCGCCCCGCCTTGCGCTCGCACAGGCGGAACGGTTGCCGGGCAGCCTGCAAACCAACCGCATGCTCGACGCCTGGATCCGCATCAATGCCGACGGCAGCGCCACCGTATGCACCGGCAAGGTGGAGCTCGGCCAGGGCATCATCACCGCGCTCGCCCAGATCGCCGCCGAGGAGCTCGATCTGCCGCTCGCCAAGGTGGTGATGATTTCCGGCGACACCGGTCGCACGCCCGACGAAGGGGTCACCTCCGGCAGCAACTCCCTCGAGCAAAGCGGAACGGCGCTGCGCTTCGCCTGCGCCGAAGCGCGCGCGATCGTGATCGAGATCGCGGCGAAGCGCTTCGGCGCCGAGGCCCGCACCCTTACCGTCGCCGACGGCGTGGTCAGCGCGCCCGGCGGCCGCACCGTTTCCTATGGCCAGCTTGCGGCCGAACTCGACCTCAAGCGCGAAGCCACCGGCAAGGTCGCACCGAAGGCGTCCGCGGCCCACAAGATCGTCGGCACCGCGGCGCGCCGCCTCGATATCCCGGCCAAGGTGACCGGCGGCGAGGCCTTCATTCAGGACATCCGGCTCGCCGGCATGGTGCACGGCCGCGTGGTGCGGCCGCCGCGCTACGGCGCCAAGCTCGAAAGTTTCGACGAGACAGAGGCGCGCGCGCTGCCCGGTGTGATTATGGTCGTGCGCGATGGAAGCTTTCTCGGCGTCGTCGCCGAGCGCGAGGAGCAGGCGATCCGGGCACGGTTCGTGCTGATGACGTCGGCACGCTGGTCCGGCGGCAGCGCGCTGCCGGAAACCAAGAATATCTACGAGCACCTGCTGTCGCTCGCGGCCCAGGTTTCGGTCATCAGCGAGAAGAAGGCTGCGATCCCGGATGGCGCCCGCCGCCTGGAAGCCACTTATCGCAGGCCTTACGTCGCCCATGGCGCGATCGGGCCGTCGTGCGCGCTCGCCGAATTGAAGGACGGCAAGCTCACGGTGTGGACGCATAGCCAAGGGGTGTTCCCGCTGCGCAGGGACCTCGCCAAGGTCATGAAGATGGAACAGGCATCGATCCGCTGCATCTTCGCCGAGGGTGCGGGCTGCTATGGCCGGAGCGGCGCCGACGACGCCCCGCTGGACGCGGCGCTACTCGCCCGCGCGCTGCCCGGCCGGCCGGTGCGGGTACAGTGGATGCGCGACGACGAGTTCGGCTGGGAGCCGTTCGGCCCGGCCATGGTGATGCAGGTGAAAGCCGCGCTCGGCGCCGACGGACGCATCGCCGACTGGCAATACGAGGAATGGAGCGGACCGCACGGCACGCGGCCGGGCGAAAAGGAGGGAACGAACCTGTTCGCAAGTTGGGAGCTCGCCGAGCCGCAGCCGCGCTCGCCGTCGCGCAACGTGCCGCTGCCGGCCGGCGGTAGCCATCGCAACGCCATTCCGCTGTACGAGTTTCCCAGCCAGCGGGTGATCGATCATTTCGTCCCGGTAATGCCGATCTGGGTGTCGTCGCTGCGCACGCTCGGCGGCTATGCCAACGTGTTCGCGATCGAATCCTTCATGGACGAGGCGGCGCTCGCGGCCGGCGCCGATCCGATCGCCTTCCGCCTTGCTCACGTGAAGGACCCGCGCGCCCGCGAGGTGATCGAGACGGCGGTGCGCAAAGCCGGCTGGAAGGAAGGCGACAAGGGCGACGGCCGCCGCGGCCGCGGCTTCGGCTTCGCCAAGTACAAGAACCTCGCCACCTATTGCGCCTGCGTGGCCGAGATCGAGGTGGACCCGATGAGCGGAAAGGTACGCGTGCCGCGGGTGGTGAGCGCGGTGGACGCCGGGCTGATCATCAATCCCGACGGCCTCGTCAACCAGATCGAGGGCGGCATCGTCCAATCGGTGAGCTGGACGCTCTACGAAGAGGTGCGCTTCGAGCAAAACCGCGTCGCCTCGCGCGACTGGGCGCAATACCCGATCCTCACCATGCCGAACGCGCCGCAAGTGGAGGTCGAGTTGATCAACCGGCCGGGCGAAAAACCGATGGGCGCGGGCGAAGCCGCGTCGGGACCGGCGGCGGCGGCGGTGGCCAACGCCTTCGCCCACGCCACCGGCAAGCGGCTGCGCGATTTGCCGCTGACACCCACGCGCGTGAAGGCCGCGCTCGGCTAGCTCGGTACGCTACCATATCCGCCCGCTGGCACGATCAATCGGGAGAGACGCATGTTGGATTTCGCACGCACAATCGTTCTCTTGATCGGTGGCTTGCTGACGCTCTCGGGAGCGAGCGCGCAGGGCCTGCAGCCGATTTCGGTCATCGTCTTCCCCGGCGGCTTCAACTGGCCGATCTGGGTGGCGCAGGAGAAAGGCTACTTCGCCGCGCGCGGCGTCGAGGTGAAGCTCACGCCGACGCCGAGCTCGGTGTTCCAGCTCACCAACCTGATCGAGGGCAAATTCGACATCGGCGTGACCGCCATCGACAACCTCATCGCTTACATGGAGGGCCAGGGCGAAGTGCCGGTGTCGGTCGAGCCCGATCTCGTGGCCTTTATGGGCGGCGACAACGGCCTGTTAAGCCTCGCCACCGTACCCGAGGTCAAGAGCTACCAGGACCTCAAGGGCCGCACGCTCTCGGTCGACGCCATGACCACCGGCTACGCCTTCGTGCTGTTCGACCTGCTCCGCCGCAACGGGCTCAATCCCGGCGACTACAAGGTGGAGCGCGCCGGCGGGGTGCTGGCGCGGTGGGAGGCGCTGCGCGAAAAGAAGCATGACGGCACCATGCTGCTGGCACCCTTCGACATGGCCGCGCGCGCCGCCGGCTTCAACCTTCTGCAGAAGGCGGTCGACGTCTACGGCCACTACCAGGGCCTGTGCGGCGTGACCCGCCGCGCCTGGGCCAAGGATCACGAGCGCGAGCTCGTCGCCTATATCCGCGGCTACCTCGCCGGCCTCGCCTGGCTCTACGAGCCCGGGAACAAGGATGAGGCGATCGCGATCCTGCGCAAGAACCTGCCGCAGATGTCGCCGGAGGTGGCGGCGGCGAGCTACGCGCGGCTCGTCGGCGCGGACGGCTTCGCGCCCAAGGCGGAGATCGACGTCGAAGGCGTGCGCACGGTGCTGGCGCTGCGCAGCCGCTACGGCATGCCGCAGCGCACCCTCAGCGATCCGATGCGATATATCGATCTGCGCTATTACCAAACGGCGCTGCAATAGCGCCGAACCGCATGGCGCCGCCCGATTCTTCGAAAGCCGGAGCAGAAGCCGATCGCGCGCCGCAGGCCGGCGCCGAGATCCGCCAATTTCCGACCGCCGGCGACCGCACCAAGATGACCGAGCGCATCGAAGAGCCCGGCCCGACCGACAGCGCGAGCGAATCCCGCGAGAGCGCCGTGACGCTCGCGGTGCTCATCGCGTTTCTGGTGGTGCTGGTGGGGGGCGGCGTGTGGCTGATGAGCACGCTCCGCGACATCAGCCGGATGCAGGATTGCGCCATGCAGGGCCGGCGCAATTGCGCGCCGATCGAGGTGCCGGCGCGCGAGCGCTGAAATCGCGTTTGCCCGGACGTTACGGCCGCCGGACCGCAGGCGGCGGGATCTCGCCGCGCTCGGAGGGAATGGTGACGGCGCGGCGGTTCTGCGACCAGCACGAGATGTTGTCGCATTTCGCCGCCCGCCCCTCGCGGCCGCGCCCAACGGTGCGGATGCGTCCGCGCTCGATGCCTTTCGACACCAGAAAGTCGCGCACGGCGAGGGCGCGGCTGTTGGAAAGCTTCATATTGAACGCCGCGTTGCCGCGCTCGTCGGCGTAGCCCTCGATGGTGACGTTGAACATCTGATAGCGGGAAAGCCAGGCAGCCTGCTTGTTGAGGGTGGTCGTAGCGATGTCGTTGAGCGCCGCCGACTTCTCGTCAAAGAACACCCGGTCGCCGACGTTGAGGAAGAAATCCTGAGGAGAGCCCGGTGCGACGCCGGGGACCGGCGGCGGCGGTGCGGCGGCCGGCGGCGGCTCCGCA
>DATNNN010000041.1:0-20256 GCA_035601815.1 Xanthobacteraceae bacterium
GTGACCCCCGACGAGCTCGGGTCCGCCTGGGACGGCGCCAAGGTGTCGCTGCCGCTCGTCTCGTCGATCAACGGCAAGGTGTTCGGCACGCCCAACGCCGGCGTCGATCTCACCTTCGACTTCCCGGCGTTGATCGCCCACGCGGCGAAGACCCGGCCGGTCGCCGCCGGCCACATCATCGGCTCCGGCACCGTCTCCAACCGCGACCCGGACTGCGGACCCGGCCGGCCGGTGGAGGAGGGCGGCGTCGGTTATAGCTGCATCGCCGAGCTGCGGGCGGTGGAGACGATCCGCGTAGGCAGCCCCAAGACGCCGTTCCTCAAGTTCGGCGACCGCGTGCGGATCGAGATGGACGACCGCAATGGGCGTACGATCTTCGGGGCGATCGAGCAGGCCGTGGAGCAGGCCTGACGGAGCTGCATTGCTCCAATTCCAAGCGCGCGCTATTCGATGCGTGCGCCCATTTTCATTGGTGACTTGATGGCCGCCTTCGCCTCCACCGGCGACCTCGCCGAGAAGAAGATCTCCTTCGCCGAGATCGGTCCCGGCCTCTATGCCTATACCGCCGAAGGCGATCCCAACTCCGGCGTGATCGTGGGCGACCACGGGGTCATGGTGGTGGACGCCCAAGCGACGCCGCGCATGGCCGAGGACGTGATCGCCCGCGTGCGCGCGGTGACCGACAAGCCCGTCACCCATGTGCTGCTCACGCACTATCACGCCGTCCGCGTGCTGGGCGCTTCCGCCTATCGCGGCGCCGAGATTCTGGCTTCCAGTGCCACGCGCGAGCTCATCGTCGAGCGCGGCCAGGCCGACATGGACTCTGAGATCGGCCGATTTCCGCGCCTGTTCCGCGCCGCCGAGAGCATCCCCGGACTGACCTGGCCCACGATCACCTTCAGCGGGGAGATGTCGCTATGGCTCGGCCGCCGCGAGGTGCGCATCATGCCGCTCGGCCGCGGCCATACCGCGGGCGATGTGGTCGCCTACGTGCCCGACGCCAACGTCGTCTTTTCCGGCGACCTCGTGGAATATCACTCGGCCTGCTATTGCGGCGACGCCCACTTCAACGACTGGCCGCAGACGCTGGAGCGCCTTGCGGCACTCGACGCGAATGCGCTGGTGCCCGGCCGCGGCGCGGCGCTGATCGGCGCCGGCAAGGTGCGGGAAGGGATCGCGCTCACCCAGGACTTTCTGGCGACGCTCTATGGCTCCGTCAGCACGAGCGTCGCCGCCGGCCACTCGCTGAAAGAGGCCTATGGCGAGGCCCGCCGGCTCATGGACCCGAAGTTCGCGCGCTTCGCCATCTACGAGCACTGCATGCCGTTCAACGTGTCGCGCGCCTATGACGAGGCCAAAGGGATCGACCGGCCCGTGATCTGGACGGCGGCACGCGACCGCGAGATGTGGGCCGCACTGCAAGGATAGGGACGTTCGAATGGGCGCCAACAGCGAGGAGAGCCGCAAAGCGCGCTATCAGTTCGGCTACCGCCGTCGCCCCGAGCAGGACCGCGCCGTCCCCGCGCGTCACCCGGTGGTCATCGTCGGCGCCGGGCCCGTCGGCCTCACCGCCGCGATCGACCTCGCACAACGCGGCGTTCCGGTCGTGGTCCTCGACGACGCCGACCGCATCGGCGAGGGGTCGCGCGCCATCTGCTTCTCCAAGCATACCCTCGAGATCATGGACCGTCTGGGGCTCGGCGAGCGCTTGGTGGAGAAAGGCGTCACCTGGCAGCTCGGCAAGGTCTTCCTCGGCAACGACCTCGTCTATTCCTTCGACCTGCAGCCCGAGCCCGGCCACAAGATGCCGGCCTTCATCAATCTGCAGCAGTATTATCTCGAGAGCTATCTGGTGGAGCGCGCCGCCGAGCTCGACGCCGTCGACCTGCGCTGGGCGAACCGCGTCGCCGGGGTCGAGCGCCGCAACGACGGCGTGCGCGTCACGATCGCGACACCCGACGGCGACTACCAGCTCGACGCCGAATGGCTTGTCGCGTGCGACGGCGCCCGCTCCACCGTGCGCGAGCTCCTCGGGCTCGGCTTCACCGGCCTCACCTTCGAGGAGCGCTTCCTCATCGCCGACGTGAAGATGGCGGCGGATTATCCCACCGAGCGCTGGTTCTGGTTCGATCCGCCGTTCCATTCCGGGCAGTCGGCGTTGTTGCATCGCCAGCCCGATGACGTGTGGCGCATCGACCTGCAGCTCGGCGCCGACGCCGATCCGGAAGAGGAGACGAAGCCCGCCCGCGTGCTGCCGCGCCTGCAGCGCATGCTCGGCGAGCGGAAATTCGAGCTCGAATGGGTGTCCATCTATCGCTTCGACTGCCGGCGGCTGGAGCGCTTCGTCCACGGCCGCGTGATCTTCGCCGGCGACTCCGCGCACCAGGTATCTCCGTTCGGCGCGCGCGGCGCCAACTCCGGCGTCGAGGACGCGGAGAATCTGGCCTGGAAGCTTGCGCTCATTCTTTCCGGCGCGGCGCCCGCGTCGCTGCTCGATTCCTACGAGATCGAGCGCGGCCAGGCCGCCGACGAGAATATCGCCCACTCCACACGCTCCACCGATTTCATCGCGCCGCGGAGTAGCCACGCCCGCGTACTTCGCGACGCGGCGCTCAAGCTCGCGCCGTTCGCCCCGTTTGCGCGGCGCATGGTCAACTCCGGGCGGTTGTCGACTCCCAGCGCCTATGACACGCCGCTATCGACGCCCGATCGCGAGACCTTCGCCGGCGACGCGCGCCTGGGCCTGGCAGTGCCCGACGCGCCCATGATCGGAAGCGACGGCCGGCCCTGCTTCCTGCTGGAGCGCCTGTCCGATGGCTTCGAGGTGCTTTACGTAAAGGACGGCGCGGCGCCGGCACCGCCCGCGGGCGTGAAGCTCACGGTGATCGGCGAGGATCTCGAAGACGCAAGCGGGCTGTTCGCTCACCGCTACGACGCTTCGCCCGGTGCCGCCTACGTGCTGCGGCCGGACCGGCATCTATGCGCGCGCATGCGCATGTTCGATCGTACGGAAGTCGCGCGCGCCGTGGCGCGCGCCATGGGGAATCGATCATGAAGCTCGTCACCGAATCCCGCTTCGCCAATCCCGACGCCGCGTACGAGCGTCTGGTGGACGCCCACCGCGGCCTCGACGAACGAGAGAGCCGCGCCCTCGACGCGCGGCTCGTGCTGATCCTGGCCAACCACATCGGCGATCTCGAGCTGCTGGAGGAGGCCATCCGAATCGCCCAGCGCACTGGCGCACCGCCGGGCGGTGGATAAGTCGGGTGTGAATGCGGGAAAACCCTGTGATTTCTGCCCCTTGGCAGGCGAATGTTGTGACAAATTTATCACGGCTGCCGAAAACTCTGCGGATAAGGGGCTGTCTGCATAGCGTTTGGGCATAATGCTAAAATTGTGTGGTTGCCCAAACGCCCGCAATCCGTTGATTTTGCGGGTACGTGCTGCTCGGGCAAGGCCGGATTCGTCGGCGCGCCGGAGTAGCTTTGAAGCGGAATCTTTTCACGGGGGTCCTCCATGCGGGGCAATGCAATCAAGACGACCTTGGTGGCCGGCGCTTTCAGCCTGCTGCTTGGTGCGACGGCCATGGCGGCCGACTATCCGGTGAAGGCCGCGAAGGCCCCGCCGCCGCCTGTGGTGCCCGATTTCGACATCGCGTTCGGCGGCTCGATCGCGAGCGACTATCTCTTCCGCGGCATCACACAGTCGAACCACGGACCGTCGGGCAGCGCCTACTTCGAGCCGCGGTTCATGAAGAACCTGTTCTACGTGGGTATCGCGGCATCGGGTATCGACTGGCCGACGGCTTACGGCCTGAACAGTCCGAGCGCGGAGATCGATCTCTACGCCGGCATCCGTCCCGTGTTCGGTCCGGTAACGGTCGATCTCGGCGTCATCTACTATTGGTATCCGAACCCCGCGGTCGGGACGTTTAGAAGCGACTTCGTGGAGTTCTACGCGAAGCCGACTTGGACCGTGAATGACATGCTGACGCTCGGCGCGAACGCCTTCTACTCGCCGAGCCTGCTGAACTATGGCGCGCCGAGCTGGTACCTGTCGGCCACCGCGAAAGTGACGCTCCCCTCCAGCATGTTCCCGCCGGACTGGGGCATGTACATCTCGGGCGAGCTCGGTCGCTTCTGGATCGGCACCACCAGCAACTTGCCCTTCGTGAACGCGAACCCGCCCCCGCTCGGTTTCTACGATATTCCGGACTACACTACCTGGAATATCGGCGTCGGGTTCACCTTCAAGGACTTCACGCTGGATCTTCGCTATTCCGGCACCGACCTGTCTAAGTTCAATTGCGCCCAGTTCTGGGTAGCACCGGCAGTCATCGGGGCCGCGCCCAGCCCGGTGACCAACTACTGCGATAACCGCTTCTTCGCCAGGCTGTCGTTCGACTCGCTGCTTTCGCATCTCAAGTGATCGAACGACGATTTGCTTAAATAAACGGGCGGCGCTTGCGCCGCCCGTTTCGTTTTGCGGAAGGGAAAAGCGCCGCGCTAGCGGCTGCAGGTGACGGCGACCACCGTGGGGCACACCGGCCCGCTGCACGCCTTCACCTGGGCACCTACCGGCACGCCGCCGGTGATCTCGGCCGGGTCGATGCGGCCGAAGTCCACGGCCTTGGCATAGTCCCGCGCCCGGCAGAGCGCGGCCGCCGCGGCGAGGCCGCAGTTCTCGCCGGCGGCGAGGCAGCGGTCGATGCCGTAGCCGTCGGAGCCGTCGACGAGGAAGGTACGCGTGTCCGCTGCGGCCGGCAGGGCGCAAAGCATGAAGACGGCGACGAGGACGCTACGCGGCGACATGTGCGATCCGGAAGTAGGGCTCACGGCAGGAGAGTGCTCCCGCCACGGTTGACCCCGCGTTAACGGCGCGCCTGGCGGGAGCGGGGCATGGATTTGCTCGCGTCCTTGCGCCGCGCGACCTCTTGACGGGCCTGGGGGCCCCGCGCATGGTGGCCGCATGTGCACCGCAATCAACCGTTTCTTCGGCATTTGCCGGGAAATTAGCTGCGCCTGACGGGCGCGGGCGGGGCCGTTTTCTCTCGATCAATTTGAGATGAACGTTCCGCCCCGCGGGCGAGGGACGTTTCATGGAGCTTAGGCTCTACAACACGCTGACGCGGCAGAAGGAGCCTTTCCGGCCCCTCGATCCCGCGCGCGTGCGCATGTACGTATGCGGGCCCACGGTCTACGACCGCGCCCACATCGGCAACGCCCGGCCGGTAATCGTGTTCGACCTGCTGTTCCGGCTGCTCCGCCACCTCTATGGCACCGGGCACGTCACCTACGCGCGCAACATCACCGACGTCGACGACAAGATCAACGCGCGGGCGGCGGAGCGCGGCATTTCCATCGGCGAATTGACCAAGACGACCTACGACTGGTTCCAGGAGGATGTGAAGGCACTTGGCTGCCTTCCGCCGACGCATGAACCGCGCGCGACTCAATATGTCGCCCAAATGATCAAGATGATCGAGGCGCTGATCGCGTCGCGACATGCCTATGTGGCCGACGGCAACGTTCTATTCGACGTTTCGTCGAAGTCCGACTACGGCAAGCTCTCGAACCGCTCTCTCGATGAAATGATCGCTGGCGCCCGAGTCGAAGTCGCGCCGTACAAGAAGAATCC
The DNA here is from genome assembly GCA_035601815.1 of Xanthobacteraceae bacterium. Lineage (GTDB taxonomy): Bacteria > Pseudomonadota > Alphaproteobacteria > Rhizobiales > Xanthobacteraceae > DATNNN01. Next base: position 5,638 of record DATNNN010000041.1, read on the forward strand.
CATGGATTTCGTGCTGTGGAAGCCATCGACGCCCGAGCTTCCCGGCTGGGACAGCCCGTGGAGGCGCGGCCGGCCGGGCTGGCACATCGAATGCTCCGCTATGGGCGAGGCTCTATTGGGAACAACCTTCGACATCCACGGCGGCGGCATCGATCTCGCCTTCCCGCACCACGAGAACGAAATCGCGCAATCCGAATGCGCGCACCGCGGCGCGCCGTTAGCCAAGGTCTGGATGCATAACGGCTTTGTGCAAATGAGCGGAGAGAAGATGGCGAAGTCGGAGGGCAACGTGGTGACGATCCGCGAGCTGCTCGCCGATTGGCCGGGCGAAGTACTGCGTTTTTGCATGTTGCGTACGCACTACCGGCAGCCGATCGACTGGACGCTGAAGGGACTTGAGGAAAGCGCAAAGACCCTGGATGAATGGTACGCACTTGCGTCTGGCGGTGCGCCATCGGCATTTTCTAATAGGGACGCGCCAAGTATTAACGAGCAGGTACTGGAGGCATTAGTCGACGACCTGAATACACCTAAAGCAATTGCGGGGCTTCATCACCTTAGGAACGCTGCTGTCCATGGTGAAGGCGTGGAGCATCTTGTCTCTCTCATTCAGTCACTTCGCTTTTTGGGCTTCCTGTCTCAAACCGATGACGAGTGGCGGGCCGGCAAGCAAAAGAATCTCAAGATCGATGCGGCAAAAATCGAGAGCCTGATCGCAACGCGCAACGCGGCGCGCAAGGTCAAGAACTTTGCTGAGTCCGACCGCCTGCGCGACGAGCTCGCCAAAATGGGCGTACAGCTGGAGGATAAGAAAGACGGCACGACCACCTGGGAAGTAGCCCGATGAAAGACCGCCTCTATCTCTTCGACACCACGTTGCGCGACGGCGCGCAGATGCACGGCGTCGACTTCACCATGGCCGACAAGCTCAAGGTCATGGGCATGCTCGATTCCCTCGGCGTCGATTATGTCGAGGGCGGCTATCCGGGCGCCAACCCCACTGACACCGCGCTGTTCGCCGAGAAGCGTCCGACCAAGGCCAAGTTCACCGCCTTCGGCATGACCAAGCGGCCGGGCCGCTCGGTATCCAACGATCCCGGCCTTGCCGCCACGCTTGCCGCCAAGGCCGACGCCATCTGCTTCGTGGCCAAGGGTTCCGCCTATCAGGTGCGCGTCGCGCTCGAGGTGACGCCGGAGGAAAACCTCGCCTCCATCCGCGAGTCCGTCGCCGCCGCCAAGACGAGCGGCCGCGAGGTGCTGGTCGACTGCGAGCATTTCTTCGACGGCTACAAGGACGACCGCGACTACGCGCTCGCCTGCGCCAAGACCGCCTACGACGCGGGTGCGCGCTGGGTGGTGCTGTGCGACACCAACGGCGGCACGCTCCCTCATGAGGTGGAGGAGATCGTGCGCGTGGTCACCAAGATCGTGCCCGGCGATCACCTCGGCATCCACGCCCACAACGACACGGAGCAGGCGGTGGCGAACTCGCTCGCCGCCGTGCGCGCTGGCGCCCGCCAGATCCAGGGCACGCTGAACGGCCTCGGTGAGCGCTGCGGCAACGCCAACCTCTGCTCCATCATCCCGACGTTGCTGCTCAAGCCGGATTTCGCCGAGCGCTACGAAGTGAAGGTGGCGCCCGGCGCGCTTGCCGCGCTCACCCAAGTCTCGCGCACGCTCGACGAGATGCTGAACCACGCGCCGGACCGCCACGCGCCCTACGTCGGCGACGCCGCCTTCACCACCAAGACCGGCATCCATGCCTCCGCGATCATGAAGGACCCGGCGACCTACGAGCACGTCCGGCCGGAGATGGTCGGCAACCGCCGCAAGCTTCTCGTCTCCGACCAGTCCGGCAAATCGAACGTGATGGCCGAACTCGAGCGCCTGGGCGTCGCCATCGACAAGAACGATCCGCGCGTGGCGCGCCTCCTCGACGAAGTGAAGGAGCGCGAGGCCAAGGGCTATGCCTACGAGGCAGCGGACGCCTCCTTCGCGCTGCTCGCGCGCCGCATCCTCGGCAAGGTGCCGAATTACTTCACCGTCGATCAGTTCGACGTCAACGTCGAGCAGCGCATCAACGCCAGGGGCCAGCGGGTGACGGTGTCGATGGCCGTGGTCAAGGTGAAGGTCGACGGCAAGATGCTGATCTCCGCCGCCGAGGGCAACGGCCCGGTGAACGCGCTCGACGTTGCGTTGCGCAAGGATCTCGGCAAGTACCAGCCCTACATCAACGGCCTGAAGCTCACCGACTATCGCGTGCGTATCCTCGACGCCGGCACCGAGGCCGTCACCCGCGTGCTCATCGAGTCCGCCGACGAAACGGGCGAGCGTTGGACCACGGTCGGCGTGTCGCCCAACATCATCGACGCCTCGTTCCAGGCCCTCATCGATTCCATCACCTGGAAGCTGTTGAAGATGAACGCGCCGGCCTGATCTTTTCGCTCCCGCGCGTTCTGCTACCATCGGCGCCATGATCGACCACGTCTCGATCGGCGTCCGCGATCTCACCGCTGCCACGCGCTTCTACGAAGCGCTGCTCGGGCCGCTCGGCTACCACAAGGCGGTGAGCGCGCCGGCGACGGTCGGTTTTCTGCGCCACGGCAAGACCCACGCCGAGTTCTGGCTCAATCATCGGCCCGGCATGACGCCGCTCGCCGATGCCGGCACGCACATTTGTCTGCGCGCGCTGTCCACCGACGTGGTCGATGCGTTTCATGCGGCGGGGCTGAAATCCGGCGGAAAATCCGACGGTGCCCCCGGCCTGCGCACGCAATACAGCGAGAATTACTACGCCGCCTTCGTGCGCGATGCGGACGGCAACCGGATCGAGGCCGCGACGTTCGTCAATACGAAATGATCAGGTGTTGGTCGCGACCGCAGGCAGGCCGATGCGGCCGAAGCCGGGAAGCTTGAGCGCCGGATGGCGGACGTCGACGCCGGCGACGAGTCCGAGGAAATTGAGCTCGATGCCCTCGACCCAGCCGATCTTGGCGCCGGCGATGCCCCACAGGTTGAACTCGACGCCCGTGCGGCTGTCGGAAAGCCCGGCATAGAAACTTGGCCGGAAGTCGCGGCCGATGGCGTTGGGCGGCGTCACCGCGCCGAGCTCGGGGATCGCGCGCAGGACGGTCGCGACAAAGGTGTTGGAGTTCGGCCCCGGCCAGATGCGGTAGTCGCCGGCGTTGCGATATTGATAGGCCTTCACCGCCGCCTCGACCCTCGGGATCAGCTTCTCCGCCTCGGCGCCGGAAACGTCGGCGACCACCGCCGGCCGGTCGCCGAACCAGCGGCCGTCCGGCGCCCAGCCGTTGACGCGTACCGGGTTGCCCCAGCCCACCACGTCGAAGCGGGTCCACCCGGGCGCGTTCTCGCGCTTGACCACGATCCAGCTGTGCACCGCGATCACGCCCTTCCAGCCGCCGGTGCGGCCGGACATCACCAGCACGCGCGCCGCCGGATAGCTGCGCGCGGCGGGCAGGCTGCCGATGCTCGACCAGTCGGCGTCGCTCCAGCTGCGCGGCCCGCCTTCGAAGGCAAACAGCGTCGCGCGCGCCGCGACCGGCAACAGGAAAGCGAGCAGGAAAACGAACACGATGGTTTTGCGGGACGGGCGCTGGGGGCGGGCAGGGGACATGGAGCAGCATAGATAGGGAGGGTGAACGCTCCCGCAAATAGGAAGCCTTTCGGCCTGAACTGTGGCGGCGGAAGCCAGGCCCGCGGCCTGCGGTCGGGGCCGGCCCTGCACTCAGAAAAGAGGGGCGGCCACCGGGCCGCCCCATCGGAGACTTCAAGGAGCCTACAGCCTGCCCGTCAATGCCAACACCAGTACGATGATGACGAGCACGCCGACGATGCCGCCGGGACCGTAGCCCCAGTTCGCGCTGTGCGGCCACGTCGGCAACGCGCCGATCAGGATCAGAATGAGAACGACGATGAGAATGGTGGACAACATATGAGCCTCCTGCCCAGAATTCCAATCAACAAGCGGATTGCGGGCAAAAAGTTCCAATCATTCCGCCGGCTCTTGCGCTTCCCGTTTCGACGACCGCTCGATCGCGAATCCTGCCGCGACCGCGCCGAGCAAGGCGATGGGCAGGAGCCGCGTGATGCCGACCGCCTTGACGAGCTGGAGCGCCGTCATGATCGCGACCGGGTCGGTCCACCATTGCGGTTGCGTGGACGCGGGAGGAGGCGGCGCGACCTTCGGGCGCCGGTTGCGCACACTTGCCACCACGGTGAGCGCGATTGCCGCGAGCACCAGGTAGGCGACGCCGAGAACGAGACACGCGGTAGTCGGATCGTAGCGTTGTGATAGCCAGAGAAAGCCCGCCACCGAAATGAAAAGGAGCCCGGCCACGCCGGCGGCCGCGGCAATGCCGCCCCATATGAGCGAGGCGACGCTCAGGCGAATCTTTGCCCGGATCTCGTCGATCAGCCCGCTGAACATGGAGGCCGCTCCCCGCGCCGGCTCAGCGGCGCCAGGCCGCGCCGATGATGAAACCGAGGCCGACGGCGAGCGCGAGGGTGGTGTAGGGCCGCTCGCTCAGGGATTCCTCGACCGCGCCGGCGAAGGTGTCGCGCACCTCGCGCACGGCGTCGGTGGCGTCGCTGGCGGTCTCGCCGATCTGTTTCTTGGCCCGGCGGAACGCCTTGTGGCCCTCGTCGCTGGCGAGGTTGACCACCTGTTGGGCGAGCTTGCTCACGTCGTTTTTGAGCGCCTTCAGGTCGTCCTGCACGTCGTCGACGCCAGCACTGGTTTTTCTTGCGAAATCGGTTGCCGTAGCCATGACTAATCCTCCGCCTGCGCGCTAAGGGATTCGAGCGCTAACGCGGAAGAAGGCAAAAGGTTGCGTGCTACATTTCCTCGGCGACTGCCCTCGCCGCCGGGCCGCGCAATTCCGCGTCGGGGATGTCGCGTACCGCGGCGCGCAGCATGGGCAGCGCGTCCTCGACCCGCTCCGCCACCAGGAAGCGGAGCGAGCCGTCGCGGATGAAGCCGCGGGCGATCAAGTGCTCGATCAGCGCGGTGAACGGCTTCCAGAAGCCCTTCAGGTTCACCAGCAAGACCGGCTTCTGGTGACGCTGGAGCTGGATCCAGGAAAGCTGCTCCACCACCTCTTCCAGGGTGCCGATGCCGCCGGGCAGCGCCACGAAGGCATCGGCATTCTCGAACAAAAGCCGTTTGCGCTCGTGCATGTCCTTGACCACGATCACGTCGCGGGCGCCTAGCAGCGCCCGTTCGCGCGCTACGAGGAAATCCGGGATAACGCCAGTGACGGCGCCTCCGCCTTCCATGGCGGCATGAGCCACCGCGCCCATCAGGCCGACGCCGCCGCCCCCGTAGACGAGGCGCACGCCTTCCCGGGCAAGTGCGGTGCCGAGCGCCCGCGCTGCGGCGGCAAAGTCCGGATCGTCCCCTGCGGAAGAGCCGCAGTAGACGCAAACGCTGCGAATTTCGGCCATGCGGCGGATGTGGCATCGGTCATCGGTTGCGTCAAGGTTGCGCCTTCCCATATTCCCTAATGCCCGCCGAGCTTTAACCTTGCGGAACGCTGTTCATTCCGCCACAGATGCCTCGCATGCCCGCCCCTGAGCCAATCCCGCTGAACGACGCCGAGCTCGACCTGCCGCGCGCCCGCGCGGCCGCGATCGCGGCGCGCGGCGGCACGCTCCACTCCACCATCAAAGGGCTGTGGCCGCACCTGTGGCCGGCGGCGCGCGCCGACCTCAAGCTGCGCGTGGTCATGGCGTTCGTGCTCTTGGTGGCCGCCAAGCTCGTGACGCTCACCGTGCCGTTCGCCTTCAAGTGGGCGACCGACGCGCTGGTGGCGATCAGCGAGCGGCGCACCCCGCCCGGGGCCTCGGTGATCGCGGTGCTGTCGGTGCCGCTCGCGCTGATCGCGGCTTACGCGGGCCTGCGCATCTCCATGGCGCTCTTGACGCAGCTCCGCGACGGCCTGTTCGCCAAGGTGGCGCTCAACGCCGTACGCCGCCTGGCGCTCACGACCTTCGAGCACATGCACGTGCTTTCGCTGCGCTTTCACCTCGAGCGCAAGACCGGCGGCCTGACGCGCGTGCTCGAGCGCGGCCGCAACGGCATCGAGGAGTTGGTGCGCCTTGTCATCCTCCAGCTCGCGCCCACCATCTTCGAGCTCGTGCTCGTGCTCGGCATCCTGTTCTTCTACTTCGACTGGCGGTATGCGCTCGCGGTTCTCGTCACCATCGCGATCTACATGGCGTACACCTATCGCGCCACTGAGTGGCGCATCTCCATCCGCAAGCAGATGAACGAGTCTGACACCGACGCCAATGCCAAGGCGGTGGATTCGCTTCTCAACTACGAGACCGTGAAGTATTTCGGTGCCGAGCAGCGCGAGGCCGCGCGCTACGACCGCTCCATGGCGCGATATGAGGCGGCGGCGGTCGCGACCTACACCTCGCTCGCGGTGCTCAACGCCGGACAGGCGGTGATCTTCACGCTGGGGCTCGCCGCGGTCATGTCGCTCGCCGTCATCGACGTGCAAGCGGGTACCCGCACCATCGGCGACTTCGTTATGGTCAACGCTATGCTCATCCAGCTCTATATTCCCTTGAATTTCATGGGGATGCTCTATCGCGAGATCAAGCAGGCGATCACCGACATCGAGATCATGTTCGGCATCCTCGCCCGCGATCCGGAGATCGAGGACAAGCCGGGCGTGCGGCCGCTTGTCGCCCGGAACGGCGCTATTCGCTTCGAGGATGTGCGCTTCACCTACGAGCACGGCCGGGAAATTCTGAAAGGCGTCTCCTTCGAGGTGCCGCCGGGCAAGACTCTCGCGATCGTCGGCCCGTCGGGCGCGGGCAAGTCCACGATCTCGCGGCTCATGTTCCGCTTCTACGACGTGAGCGCGGGCCAGATCACCATCGACGGCCAGGACATCCGTGCCGTGACGCAGACGTCGCTCCGCGCCGCGATCGGGATGGTGCCGCAGGACACGGTGCTGTTCAACGATACGGTGCGCTACAACATCCGCTACGGCCGCTGGGACGCCAGCGACGCCGAGGTGGAGGCGGCGGCGGGACTCGCCCAGATCGACGACTTCATCCGCCGCACGCCGCTCGGCTACGAGACCGAGGTGGGCGAGCGCGGGCTGAAGCTCTCCGGCGGCGAGAAGCAGCGCGTCGCCATCGCCCGCACCATTCTAAAAGGCCCGCCCATTCTCGTCCTCGACGAGGCGACCTCGGCCCTCGATTCCAACACCGAGCGGGAGATCCAGGACGCCCTCGACCGCGTCGCCCGCGGCCGTACCACGCTCGTCATCGCCCACCGCCTGTCGACGGTGATCCACGCCGACGAGATCATCGTGCTCGACGACGGCGTGATCGTCGAGCGCGGCACCCACGGCGAGCTGCTCGCCCGCGGCGGCCTCTACGCCGGCATGTGGAACCGCCAGCGCGAGGCCGAGGCCGCGCGTGAGAAGCTGCGCGAGGCGGGCGAGGACGCGCTCACCGCGGTGGTGCCGGCGGCGAAGCCGCAGGCGACGCCGCCCGCCGAGGCCGCGGAGTAACCATGGCCCTTTCCGAATCCGTCAAGAACGCGCTCGCGCCCATCCACCGCGAGGGCTATCCGTTCGTCGCCGGCGCGGCGCTCGCGACGCTCGTATTGTTCTGGCTGTGGACGCCGCTCGGCTGGATCGGCGCGGTGGCGACGTGCTGGGTCGCTTATTTTTTCCGCGATCCCACGCGGGTGACCCCCATTGCCGATGGGCTCGTGGTGTCGCCCGCCGACGGCCGCATCGCGCTTGTTACCAATGCCGTGCCGCCGGCCGAGCTCAAGCTCGGCAGCGAGGCGCTGCCGCGCGTCTCCATCTTCATGAACGTGCTCGACGTGCACGTGAACCGCAGTCCCATCGGCGGCAAGGTCGCCCACATCATCTACACGCCGGGTAAGTTCATCAACGCCGATCTCGACAAGGCGAGCGATGACAACGAACGCAACAGCATCGTGATCAGCGACGGCAAGCACACCGTCGCGATCGTGCAGATCGCCGGGCTGATCGCGCGGCGCATCGTTTGCTTCGTGCGCGAGGGCGACACGATCGCGGCCGGCGAGCGGGTCGGCCTCATCCGCTTCGGCTCCCGCGTCGACGTTTACCTTCCCGCCGGGGTGCGGCCGCTGGTGGCAGAGGGGCAGACCGCGCGCGGCGGCGAAACGGTCATCGCCGACATCGGCCACCGTTACCCGAAACGCGCGTTCCGCGTGGGTTGAAGCCTGCTTCCCGCCGTGGGCGGGGAGGGCTATCTTGGCCTGCATGTCGAACATCTTCGCCCCCTTTGAGCCCGAACCGGACGAACGTCGCCGCCGCGCCTTCCGCGCGATCCCGATCCGCACGCTGTTGCCCAACGTCATCACGCTCCTCTCTCTCTGCCTCGGGCTCTCGGCGATCCGCCTCGCCATCGAAGGGCGGCTCGAATTCGCGGTGGGCTGCATTGTGCTCGCCGCGATCCTCGACGGCCTCGATGGCCGCATCGCCCGCCTGTTGCAGAGCACCTCGCGCTTCGGCGCCGAGCTCGACTCGCTCGCCGACTTCGTCAACTTCGGAGTCGCCCCCGGCATCGTCCTTTACGCCTGGGGACTCGGCCAATTGCGCTCCGTAGGCTGGATCGCGGCGCTGATCTTCGCCATCTGCGCGGCGCTTAGGCTCGCGCGCTTCAATGTGATGCTGGAGGACCCGAACCGGCCCGCCTATGCGGGCAACTTCTTCGTCGGGATTCCGGCGCCGGCCGGCGCCATGGTCGTCATGCTGCCTGTGTATCTGGAGTTCCTCGGCCTGCCGCGCACGCCTGCCACTCCGCCGTTCGCCTCGGTCTACGTGGTGGCGATCGCGCTCCTGATGGTGTCGTGGCTGCCCACCTGGTCGGGCAAGAAGCTCGGCTCCCGGGTGCCGCGGGAGTACGTGCTTGCCGTATTCGTGGCCGTCGCCACGTTCACCGCGCTGCTGCTCAGCTATCCGTGGGAAGTGCTCACCATCGGCTCGCTGCTCTATCTCGGGCATCTGCCGTTCGCCTATTGGCACTACGGCAGGCTCGAGCGGGCGCATATCGCTGCGGCCGGCGGCCTGGTGCAGCCGCAGCCCACCGCGGCCGACGAGGACCGGCCCGGCCGGCTCAACTAGCGATTTTTATTTCCCGTAGCGATCGACCCGCGCTTCCCATGGCGCGGGCGAGCGCGTTATCATTCAACCAACAATAAATCGGTTCCTGGGAGGAAATCATGCCGTATTGGATGCGCCGCGCCTTGCTCGGCGTCGCTTTCGCCGTCGCCGTCTTCGGCCTCGCCGCGCCGGCTTCCGCGCAGACCAAGCTCAAATGGGCGCACGTTTACGAGACAACCGAACCTTTCCACATCATGTCGGTGTGGGCAGCGCAGGAAATCAACAAACGCACCAACAACCGTTACTCGATCGACGTCTATCCGGCCTCGCAGCTCGGCAAGGAGTCCGACATCAACCAGGGACTGGCCCTCGGAACGGTCGACATGATCATTTCCGGCTCGAGCTTCGCCGCGCGCAATTATCCGCCGATTGGCGTCACCTATTATCCTTATACGTTCCGCGACGCTGACCATCTGCTCGCCTACACCAAGAGCGACGTGTTCCGCGATCTTGCCAAGGGCTATCAGGAGAAGACCGGCCACCACATCGTCGCCGTGAGCTACTATGGCGTTCGCCACTCCACCTCGAACCGCGCCTTCGCCACCTGCGCCGAGATGAAGGGCCTGAAGATCCGCGTGCCGGACGCGCCCGCCTATCTCGCCATGCCGCGCGCCTGCGGCGCCAACACGACGCCGATCGCGTTCGCCGAGGTTTACCTGGCGTTGCAGAACGGCACGGTAGACGCCCAGGAGAATCCGCTCACTACCATCGAGGCGAAGAAGTTCTACGAGGTGCAGAAGTACATCGTCCTCACCGGCCACATCGTCGATCACCTCAACACGGTGATCTCGCAGGGCCTGTGGGCCAAGCTTTCGGAAGAGGACCGCAAGATCTTCTCCGACGTCGCCCAGGAGGCGGCGGCCAAGTCCAACGAGCAGATCAAGGCCAAGGAGAAAGAGCTGATCGCCTTCTTCCGCCAGAAGGGGCTCACCGTGACCGAAGTGAACAAGGACGACTTCCGCGACACGGTGCTGAAGAACGCGAGCTTCGAATCCTTCGGCTACAGCAAGGCGGACTGGGACCGAATCCAGGCGATCAAGAACCTGACCAACTAAGCTTCGCCTTCCGCAACGTTTTTGCCGCCGGACGATCGCATCGCCCGGCGGCGGCGCGTGGGGCCTTTGCAATCGGGGACCGATGGCGACCGAAGTTCACAAGCCGATCACCGGCGACGAGCTCGCGCATACCTTCGAGGAGGCGGGGCCCGAGGCCGATCTCAGCGTCTATGCCGTCGAGGACTGGTTCACGCTCGCGTTGTTCTGGTTCATGGCGCTCGCCGTGTTCCTGCAGTTCTTCACCCGCTACGTGCTGAACGACTCCTACGGTTGGACTGAGGAGATCGCGACCTATTGCCTGGTGGTGATCGTGTTTTGGGGCGCGGCCATGTGCGTGCGCCTGTCGCGCCATATCCAGGTCGATCTCCTGTTTCGCTTCTTGCGGCCGCGGCCGGCGCGCGTCCTTTCCACCGCCGTCGACATCGTGCGCACCGCTTTTCTCGCCTATGCGACGTATCTCGTCTGGCGTTTCAGCTGGATCGTGTTTGACGAGCGCATGGTGACGCTCAATCTTTCCAAGAGCGGGGTTTATATCGCGGTGCTCGTGGGCTTCCTGCTGATGTTCGCTCGCTCCGTGCAGATCTCCGTGTTGAACTGGAGACGCGGCTATTCGGTGCTCGAGCGGCCCCAGGCATTCGACTCGCTGGTGCCGTGATGTTGATTCTTCTCGGCTCATTCGTTGCGCTGATGCTGCTCGGGCTTCCGGTCGCCTTCGCCATGGCGTCCGCGTCGCTTCTCTACATTATGCTCACCGGCATTGCTCCCGACGTGGTGCTCGCGCACCGCATGGTAGCGGGCGTCGAGAGTTTTCCGCTGCTCGCCGTTCCGTTCTTCATCCTCGCCGGCAACCTGATGAACATATCCGGCGTAACCGGGCGCATCTATCGCTTTGCCGTAGCGCTCGTCGGCTGGATGAAGGGCGGGCTCGGCCACGTGAACATCATCGGCTCGGTGATCTTCGCCGGCATGTCGGGCACCGCGATCGCCGACGCTGCCGGTCTTGGCACCATCGAGATCAAGGCCATGAAGGATCACGGTTATTCGACGGAGTTCTCGGTCGGCGTGACCGCGGCGTCGGCAACGCTGGGCCCGATCATCCCGCCGTCGCTGCCCTTCGTCATCTACGGAATGATGGCCAACGTCTCGATCGGCGCCCTGTTTCTCGGCGGAGTCATCCCCGGCGCCGTGATGACCATTTTCATGATGGCGACCGTCGCCTACTACGCCCACAAGAACAAATGGGGAAGCGACGCGAAATTCTCCTGGTCTGTGTTCGCGGGCGCGCTGCTCGAGGTCGCGGTAGTATTCGGCTTTCCGCTTGTGGCGTGGCTCTTGGTGCTCGCGGGGATTTCGCCCAACGTGGCGATCGGCGTCACGCTCGTGATCTTGCTTGCGCTGGACTGGTACTTCGACTTCTCCGCGGTGATGGCGCTGATGACGCCGATCATCCTTATCGGCGGCATGACCCTGGGCTGGTTCACGCCGACGGAGGCCGCGGTCGCGGCCGTGATCTGGTCGCTGTTCCTTGGTCTCGTGCGCTACCGCACCATGACGTTCCGCTCCGTCGCCAAGGCGAGCTTCGACACCATCGAAACCACGGCCTCGGTGCTGTTCATCGTCACGGCTGCCTCCGTCTTCGCCTGGCTGCTCACTGCGAGCCAGGCGGCCCAGCTCATGTCCGACACCGTATTCGGCCTTACCCAGAACAAATGGGTCTTTCTGCTGCTCGCCAATATCTTGATTCTCTTCGTCGGCTGCTTCATCGATACCATCGCCGCCATCACCATCCTGGTGCCGATCTTGATGCCGATCGTGCTCAAGCTCGGCATCGATCCGATCCATTTCGGCCTCGTGATGACCCTAAATCTGATGATCGGGCTCCTGCACCCGCCGCTCGGCATGGTGCTGTTCGTGCTTGCCCGCGTCGCCAAGCTATCGGTCGAGCGCACCACCATGGCGATCCTGCCGTGGCTGGTCCCGCTCTTGCTTGCGCTCGTGGCGATTACCTACATTCCCGAGTTGACGCTATGGCTGCCGCGCACCATGGGGCTGGTACGATAGGCCGGCGCACTGAAAGGAAGTCCATGATCCAGATGCTCGATCCCAAGAACTTCACCGTGCTGATCACCGGCGCGACCTCCGGATTCGGTGCCGCCGCGGCGCGCCGCTTCGCCGGCGCCGGCGCCCGCATCATCGCCACCGGCCGCCGTGCCGACAGGCTCGCGGCCTTGCAGAAGGAGCTCGGCGCCCGCTGCCACACGGCGAACTTCGACGTCACCGACCGCGCCGCCCACGACAAGATGCTGAAAGTGCTGCCGGCGGAGTTTTCGAGAATCAACGTGGTGCTCGCCAACGCCGGCGGGGCCATCGGTCTCTCGCCAGCGCATCAGGCGGATCTCGACGATTGGGAGCAGATGATCAAGACCAACATCAACGGCCTGATCTACACCGTGCGCGCCACCTTGCCCGGCATGGTCGAACGCGACGAGGGCCACGTGGTGTGCCTGAGCTCGGTCGCCGCGAGCTATCCGTATCCAGGCGGCAATGTCTACGGCGCCAGCAAGTCGTTCGTGACGCAATTCTCCCTCAACCTGCGCGCCGATCTCCTCGGCGCCAACGTGCGCGTCACCTCGGTGGAGCCGGGTCTCGCCGAGACCGAGTTCTCGGTGGTGCGCTTCAAGGGCGACACCGAAAAGGCAGCCGCACCCTACAAGGGCCTGACCCCCATGTCGGCCGAGGACATTGCCGAGCAGATCTTCTTCTGTTGCACGCTGCCGCGCCACGTGAACATCAACCGCATCGAGTCCATGGTGACGATGCAGGCGTTCTCGCCGTTCGCCTTCAAGCGAAAGTGACGCCGATGGCCCGCGCGAGCGCGCGCGCGGCCTGCTCGGGGTCGGTGGCGCCCATGATCGCCGACACCACGGCGATGCCGTTGGCGCCGGCGGCGATGGTTTCCGCGGCGTTCTCCTGCGAAATGCCGCCAATGGCCACGATGGGGAGCGCGCTCATCTTGCGCGCCGCCACCAATCCATCAAGGCCCATCGGCGCGGCTGCGTCGGGCTTGGTCGGGGTCGCGAAAATGGGGCCGACGCCGAGATAGTCGGCGAAGCGAATGTCGGGCTTGCGCAGTTGCTCGATCGCTGTGATCGAAAGCCCGATCGTGGCGTTGGGGCCGAGGAGGGCGCGTGCGGCTTCTGCCGGCAGGTCCGATTGGCCGACATGCAGGCCGTCCGCGCCGACAGCGGCGGCGACTTCGGCGTGGTCGTTGATGATGAGCGGCACGCCGAGCGGCAGCAAGAGCTCCTTGATCGCCCGGCCAAGCTCGGCAAACGCGATGATGTCGAGCGTCTTCTCGCGCAGCTGTACCGAGGTGACGCCGCCTTTCACCGCCGCGGCCACCACGTCAGAAAGGGATGTGCCACGCAGAAAGCCGCGGTCGGTGACGAGGCAAAGCCGCAGGCTCTCCCGCCGCGCGCCCACCTAGAGCACCTTGAGGTGCGTCTTGATCGCGTCGGCGTCGATGCGCTCGAGCATGTCGATGAACGCCACGCGGAACGAGCCGGGTCCTTGCGCGTGCTTCGCCGCGAGGGTCCCGCACACGCCATAGACCGCGGCGGCCGTAGCGGCGGCGGCGAACGGATCGCGCTCGACGGCGGCGAACGCGCCCACGATCGCCGACAGCGCGCAGCCGAGCGCCGTCACCTTGGTCATGATCGGATGGCCGTTGCCGAGCCTGATCCGGTGCGAGCCGTCGGTGATGAGGTCGATCGCGCCAGAAGCCACCACCGTGCAATGAAGCCGCTCAGCCAGCGCGTCGGCGACGGCCGCCGCCTCCTCCGGGGTGTTGGCGCTATCGACGCCCTTGGGCTTGGCGCCGGCCGCTCCCGCCACCGCCAGAATTTCCGAAGCATTCCCGCGGATTACGGCTGGGCGCTCTTCCAGAAGTGCAGCGATGGTGCGGTTGCGGAAAGAGGTGGCGCCGGCGCCGACCGGGTCGAGAACCCAGGGAATGGGCTTCGTGTTTGCCGCCCTTGCCGCGAGGCGCATGGCTTCGACCCACGGCGCCGACAGCGTGCCGATATTGATCACGAGAGCGTCGGAGAGCGCCGCGAACTCGGCCACTTCCTCGCTCGCGTGCACCATGGCGGGCGAGGCGCCGATGGCCAGCAGCGCATTCGCCGCCACGTCCATCGACACATAGTTCGCGATGTTGTGGACGAGCGGGCGCTTCTTGCGCAGCGCCGCAAGCGCGAGAGCGGAACGGGATGCGATGTCCAAGGTCTCCTCCCTTCGCTGGTGCGAACCAGATCAGGTTCCATGGGTATGATCTCAGCTCCGAGCGGAGCACCCCAGGAGTGGTG
>DATNNN010000042.1:0-18711 GCA_035601815.1 Xanthobacteraceae bacterium
GGCTTCGTCGCCTGCTTCAAGGTGACGGCGAACTGGCCTTTGCCCACCGGCCTCGGCGGCGTCCTCGGTGACGCTCTCCTCAAGTTCCCCGCCCTCTTCGCGGGCGCGAGCATGGGTGGCTTCGCCCGCCTCGTAGCTGGCACCTTATTCGGGATGCTTGCCGCCGTCGCCCTCCTCGTCGCTTGCGGGTTCGGCTTCACCGCCCCGCCGGCACGGACCGCCCGCAAGGAAGTGGGAGACGAAGACGAGGACGTCGCAGAGGACCGCCCCGGCCGCATCGCCCTGATTGCCGGCGCGTTTTCTCATGGCCTGCTCGCGCTCAAGGCTCGCTTCGCGCGCCTGCTCCCGGCGCGCCGTGCACTGGCGCGCGCCGTCTCTGCGCAGGTTTCCGGCCACGACGAGCGTCGCGAGCCGAACCTCAACACCACCGATGCCGACGCGGCGGAGTACCAATTCGAGGCGCCGCGCCACGGCAAGCGTGCGGCCGCTTCTCGCCGCCGCCGCGCGGCGCGGTCCCGCGGCGACCGCTATGAGATGCCGCCACTCGAGCTGCTCGCCGCCGGGCCCAAGGAGCGTGCGCCGACGCTTTCGGCCGCGGCGCTGGCCGAGAACGCCCAGGATCTGGAGAACGTGCTCGAGGACTTCGGCGTGCGCGGCGAGATCGTGAACGTCCACCCCGGCCCGGTGGTCACCCTGTACGAGCTCGAGCCCGCCGCCGGCATCAAGTCATCGCGCGTCATCGGCCTTGCCGACGATATCGCCCGCTCGATGAGCGCCATATCCGCCCGCGTCGCCGTCGTCTCCGGCCGCAACGCCATCGGCATCGAGCTGCCCAATCCCAAGCGCGAGAAGGTGGTGCTGCGCGACCTGCTCGCCACCGACGATGTCGCCAACTCCACGGCGCGCCTACCGCTCTGCCTCGGCAAGACCATCGGCGGCGATCCGGTCATCGTCGACCTTGCACGCATGCCGCATCTGCTCATTGCCGGCACCACCGGCTCGGGCAAATCGGTGGCGATCAACACAATGATCCTGTCGCTGCTCTATCGGCTGAGACCCGAGGAGTGCCGCCTGATCCTGATCGACCCCAAGATGCTGGAGCTCTCGGTCTACGACGGCATTCCGCATCTCCTTGCCCCGGTGGTGACCGACCCGCGCAAGGCCATTGTCGCGCTGAAGTGGACCGTGCGTGAGATGGAAGAGCGCTACAAGAAGATGTCGAAGGTGGGCGTGCGCAACATCGAAGGCTTCAACGCCCGCCTCGCCGCAGCGCGCGAGAAAGACGAGACGATCGTACGCACGGTACAGACCGGTTTCGATCGTGAGACCGGCGAGGCGATCTACGAACGCGAGGAGATGGATCTCGCCCCGCTGCCGCAGATCGTCGTCGTGGTCGACGAAATGGCGGACCTCATGATGCTCGCCGGCAAGGACATCGAGGGCGCGATCCAGCGTCTGTCGCAAATGGCGCGAGCCGCCGGCATCCACCTCTTGATGGCGACCCAGCGTCCCTCGGTCGACGTCATTACCGGCACTATCAAGGCGAATTTCCCGACCCGCATCTCCTTCCAGGTGCCGTCGAAGATCGACAGCCGCACCATCCTCAACGAGCCCGGCGCCGAGCAGCTCTTGGGCCAGGGCGACATGCTCTACATGGCCGGCGGCGGCCGCATCTCGCGCGTGCACGGGCCGTTCGTGTCCGATGTCGAGGTCGAGCGCGTCGTCGCTCATCTGAAGGAACAGGGCGTGCCCGAATATCTCGAGGCCGTCACCGCCGAGCCCGACGAGGACGTCGACGGCATGGTCTTCGACAAGGGCGCCTTCGGCGAGGAAGGCGGCGGCGATCTCTATGCCCAGGCCGTGCAGATCGTGCTGCGCGACCGCAAGGCGTCCACCAGTTACGTCCAGCGCCGGCTGCAGATCGGCTACAATCGCGCCGCCTCCATCATCGAGCGCATGGAGAAGGAGGGCATCGTCGGCGCCGCCAACCATGCCGGTAAGCGCGAAATCCTGGTCGACGAACCGGCCGAACAGGCCTATTGACGAGCGGAATCCCGGCCGCCAAATCGCCACAGCGGGCCGCTAGCGATCGCGTCGAATGAGCCGGAGACCACGATGAAGCAGGGCTTGGCGCTTTTTTCCAGAGCGTTGCTCGCGGTTGCGTTGCTGGGCACCGTCCCCACCGCCGCCGCGGTGGCACAGGGTGCGTCCGCCGTGGTGCCGCTCCCCCGTCCGGCGCCCTTGCGCAAGGAAGGGATCGGACCGGAGGCCCCGCTTCCGCCCGCCGCCACCCCGGTGCCGCCCGCCGCCGTTCAGCCTCCGCCCGCCCCGGTACAACCAGCGGCAACCGTCGTCGCTCCCCCGCCGCCGGCGGCAACGGCAACCGCCGCGGCGGTCACCTCGCGCAGCGGCAACGCCTTCAGCGCCGCGCAACGCGCGTCGCTTGACCGCATCAACGGCTACTTCAACTCCGTGACCAACCTCGTCGGCAACTTCGTGCAGGTGGGCCCCGACGGGTCGCGCGCGGAAGGCAAGCTCTACATCCTGAAGCCCGGCAAGGTGCGCTTCGAATATGACCCGCCAAGCCCGATCGAGCTGATCGCCGACGGCAGCTCGGTAGCGGTACGCGACCGCAAGCTCGCCACCCAGGACATCTATCCATTGTCGCAAACGCCGCTGCGCTTCCTGCTCACCGACAAGATCAACTTGTTGCGCGACGCCAACGTAGTCAGCATCTACCAGGACGAGCTGTTCGTCTCCGTGGCGATCGAAGAGAAGCACCCGCTGACCGGCACCCACCGCCTGCTGATCATGTTCGGCGCGCAGGACTTCCAGCTCAAGCAGTGGACGGTCACCGACCAACAGGGCTACGACACCACGGTCGCGGTCTATAACCTCGACCCCAGCCAGAAGCCGGATCCCAAACTCTTCCGCATCAACTACGAGCGCCCGCTGCAGTAGCGCTACGGCGCGCGCGGTCCGCCCGAGCCCTCGCCGGCGAACAGCGGTAGCGCCAGATCTAGATCGTTCAGCGCCGCTTCCACACGCTGCGCGATCACCTTGCGCAACGCGTCGGCTGCCTGCGGCTCGCCTTCGAGCACGCGCAGAAACGTGCTGCGCGCGATCTTCAGCACCGCCGTGGGTTCGACGGCGATGGCGGTCGCCGGGCGGGCGGTGTCGACCACGAGCGCGGTCTCGCCGATCAGCGCCCCCGGCCGTGCGAGCAAAATGTCCTCGTCGCTGCGGTCGCGGCTGCTCTGCAACTGGACGGCGCCCGCGATCACCACATAGCCCCCGTCGGCGCGCTCGCCCTCCTCGAACAACACCTCGCCGTCCTCGAGCCGCACCTGCTCGGAGCTGATGGCGAGAATGCGCAAGGCGTCGAGACCGAGCGCATGCAGCGTCGGAAGCCGGTCGAGGAGTCCAATGTCGTCTTCAAGAGCCATTGGGCTATGGCACGAGCTTGTAGCCGCCGGCGTCGGTCACCAGCAACGCCGCGTTTGACGGATCGTTCTCAATCTTCTGCCGCAAGCGATAGATGTGAGTCTCCAACGTGTGGGTAGTGACGCCGGAATTGTAGCCCCATACCTCATGCAGGAGGACGTCGCGGGAAACCGCGCGCTGCCCGGCGCGATAGAGGTAACGCAGGATGGCGGTTTCCTTTTCCGTCAGGCGGATCTTGGCGCCGCGCTGGGTCACCAGGAGCTTCGCCCCAGGCCGAAAGATATACGGCCCGACGGGAAAGACGGCGTCCTCGCTTGCCTCATGGCTACGCAGCTGGGCGCGGATGCGGGCGAGCAGCACGGCGAAGCGAAAGGGCTTCGACACGTAGTCGTTGGCACCGGCCTCGAGCCCAAGGATTGTGTCCGAATCCGTGTCGTGGCCGGTGAGCATGATCACTGGCGCCTTGAAGCCGTTCTTGCGCAACACGCGCACCGCGTCGCGCCCATCCATGTCGGGGAGGCCCACGTCCATGAGCACGAGATCGATGCGGCCGCTTCTGGCCTGCTGCAGCGCCGCCTGAGCGGTCTCCACCGCGTCGGTCTCGAACTCCTCGTGCAGCGCGAGCTGCTCGACAAGCGTCTCGCGAAGCTCGCGATCATCGTCGACAACCAGGATTCTGCGCGTGTTGGCCATGCGTTCTCCGCGCTGGGAGTTTACAAGGTTCGCTCCGGCAAGCCAGATAGCCGTTGGACTACTGTTTACCGCCGATTTCGGATGCGCCGACCTGGATCATCGAGCTCGCGCGACAAGAAGGGGAACCCCGCGCGGGCGAATCGCTTCCTGCACTTGAGGCGCCGCCCCGGCGCGCGATCCGCTGGCTGGCTGCGGCTCGGCCAGCGGGCATTGCTCGTCACCATCGGCCGCGGCGGCATCTCTGCCAACAAGCGCGAGGGCGACGGCGCCACGCCGCGCGGGCGCTTTCGCCTCATCAGATTGTGGTGGCGCGCGGACCGCGGAATGCGGCCGCACACGCCGCTGCCAGCGCGCGCCATCCGCCGCAATGATGCCTGGTGCGAGGATCCGCGCGATCGCCGCTACAACCGGCCAATGCGGATCGCCGCCGATACACACGGCGATCGCCTATGGCGCGACGATCATTTCTACGATCTGCTCGTCGAGCTAGACCACAACGCGCGGCCGCGCGTCGCCAACCGCGGCAGCGCTGTGTTCATTCACGTGGCACGGCCGGGCTTGGCGCCGACCGCGGGCTGCGTCGCGCTGACAGCGGCGGACCTGCGCATCGTCCTCAGCCGCATCGGCCGCCGCGCGACGCTCATCATCGAGTGATCTCAGTCGCGCCGGCCGAAGATCGCCGTGCCGACGCGCACATGCGTAGCGCCGAAGGAAATCGCTGAGACGAAATCCGCGCTCATGCCCATGGAGAGGTACGTCAGGCCGTTGCGCTTGGCGATCTTGTGCACGAGCGCGAAATGCGGCGCCGGCGCCTCGTCGGCGGGCGGGATACACATCAGGCCCACGATCACGAGCCCGAACTCGTCGCGGCACTGGGCGAGAAACCGATCAGCCGCTTCGGGCGGCACGCCCGCCTTCTGCGGCTCGCCCCCGGTGTTGATTTCGACGAAGAGCTTGAGCACGCGGCCCTGCTTTGCCATCTCGTCGGCGACGGCCTCGGCGATCTTCGGCCGGTCGACCGTGTGAATGGCGTCGAACAGTGCCACCGCGTCGCGCGCCTTGTTCGACTGGAGCGGGCCGACCAAATGCAGCGCAAGGTCGGGATAGCGCTCGCGCAACGCCGGCCATTTCGCTTTCGCCTCCTGGACGCGGTTCTCGCCGAATACCCGATGGCCGGCGTCAAGCACGGACCGGATTTCCTCCGCGCCGAAGGTCTTGCTCACCGCCACCAGGTTCACCGACGCAGGATTGCGGCCGGCCGCGCGCGCGGCCGTGGCGATCTCGCCGCGCACAATCTCCAGGCGCGAGACGGAAGGATGAATGGAAGGGGCCAAGATGAATTTCCGGTGGGAGACTGCATACTAGGTCCGGCGGCGCCTATCGCCAACACGGGATCGCGCAAGGCATTGACCGCAAGAGCTTTTTCGTGTCCTTACTCGCCCCGCGAGTTTCCCGCCCATGAAAAACGAACGCTACAACGCGCGCGACGCCGAGCCTCGCTGGCAGCGGACCTGGGAGGAGCGCGGCATCTACCGCACGCGCAACGACGACCCACGCCCGAAATACTACGTGCTCGAGATGTTCCCCTACCCGTCGGGGCGCATCCACATGGGCCACGTGCGCAACTACACCCTGGGCGACGTGGTGGCGCGCTACATGCGCGCCCGCGGCATGAACGTGCTGCATCCCATGGGCTGGGACGCCTTCGGCATGCCCGCCGAGAACGCCGCCATGGCGAACAAGGTCCATCCCAAGGCCTGGACCTACGAGAACATCACGGCGATGAAGGCCCAGCTCAAGTCCATGGGCCTGTCGCTGGACTGGAGCCGGGAGCTCGCCACCTGCGATCCCGCCTACTACCGCCATCAGCAGAAGATGTTCCTCGACTTCCTCAAGGCGGGCCTGGTCGAGCGCAAGAGCTCCAAGGTGAACTGGGATCCGGTCGATCAGACCGTGCTCGCCAATGAGCAGGTGATCGACGGCCGCGGCTGGCGCTCCGGCGCGCCGGTGGAGCAGCGCGAGCTCGTCCAGTGGTTCTTCAAGATCACCGCGTTTGCCGAGGATTTGCTCAAGGGCCTCGATCGTCTCGACCGCTGGCCGGAGAAAGTTCGGCTGATGCAGCAGAACTGGATCGGCCGCTCGAAAGGCTTGCTCATCCGTTTCGCGCTCGACCTCAAGACCACCCCGAATGGCGTGAGCGAGGTCGAGGTCTTCACCACCCGGCCCGACACCCTGTTCGGCGCAAGCTTCATGGCGATCTCGCCCGACCATCCGCTGGCGCTCGCCGCCGCCCGGAAGAATCCGGCGCTGAAGGATTTCATCGCCGAGTGCAAGCGCATGGGCACCGCCCAGGAGGCGATCGAGAAGGCGGAGAAGCTCGGCTTCGA
Organism: Xanthobacteraceae bacterium; assembly: GCA_035601815.1. Taxonomy (GTDB): domain Bacteria; phylum Pseudomonadota; class Alphaproteobacteria; order Rhizobiales; family Xanthobacteraceae; genus DATNNN01. The sequence goes on from DATNNN010000042.1 coordinate 6,525, forward strand.
CACCGGCATGAAGGCGATCCATCCGTTCGACCCGAGCTGGAAGCTGTCGGTGTATGTGGCGAACTTCATTCTGATGGACTACGGCACCGGCGCGGTTTTCGGCTGTCCGGCACACGACCAGCGTGACCTCGAGTTCGCCCGCAAGTACGGCCTGCCGGTGACGCCGGTGGTCTGTCCCGAGGGCCAGGATGCGAAGACCTTCGTCATCGGCGACGCGGCCTATGATGGCCCCGGGCGCATGATCAACTCGCGCTTCCTCGACGGCATGACCATCGAAGCGGCGAAGGAGGAAGTCGCGCGCCGGCTCGAGAGCGAAACGCGCGGCAATCGCCCGGTGGGCCAGCGGCAAGTCAATTATCGCCTGCGCGACTGGGGCATCTCGCGCCAGCGCTACTGGGGCTGTCCCATCCCCATCATCCATTGTGAGTCTTGCGGCGTCGTACCGGTACCGGACAAGGACCTGCCGGTGATATTGCCCGAGGACGTGGACTTCGACCGGCCCGGCAATCCGCTCGACCGCCATCCCACCTGGAAGCATGTGCCCTGCCCGCGCTGCGGCAAGCCGGCCCGGCGCGAAACCGACACGATGGACACCTTCGTGGATTCATCCTGGTACTTTCTTCGCTTCACCGCGCCCGACGCGCCTGCGGCCACCGACAAGAACGCGGCGCGCCACTGGATGCCGGTCGATCAGTACATCGGCGGCGTCGAGCACGCGATCCTGCACCTCCTCTATTCGCGCTTCTTCACCCGCGCCATGAAAGCCACCGGCCACCTGGACATCGACGAGCCGTTCGCCGGGCTCTTCACCCAGGGCATGGTGGTGCACGAAAGCTACATCAAGAGCGACGGCACCTATGCCTCGCCCGCCGAGGTGCGCGTCGACACCGTCGGCGACAAGCGCACGGTGCAGCTGCTCTCGACCGGCGAGCCGATTCGCATCGGCCCCATCGAGAAGATGTCGAAGTCGACCCGCAACACCGTCGACCCCGACGACATTCTTTCCACTTTCGGCGCCGACACGGCGCGCTGGTTCATGCTTTCGGATTCGCCGCCCGACCGCGACGTGATCTGGACCGAGGAAGGCGTGCAGGGCGCCTACCGATTCGTGCAGCGCCTTTGGCGATTGACGGGCGATCTCTCCGAGCTCATGGCCGGCACCGGCGCCCCGCGCCCCGCCCAATTCAACCCGCCGGCGCTCACGGTGCGCAAGGCGGCGCATACGGCGCTGGCGCGCGTGAGCGAGGACATCGAGAGGCTGCGCTTCAACCGCTGCGTAGCCCACATTTACGAGGCGGCGAACGCCCTTGCCGACTCCATCGCCGCCGCTCGCGCGACAAAAGCAGCATCCGCGGACCTCGCCTGGGCCTTCCGCGAGGCCGGCGACATCGTGGTACGCATTGTTGCCCCGATGATGCCGCATCTAGCGGAAGAATGCTGGCGGGAGCTCGGGCACGAGACCCTCGTCGCCGAGGAATCGTGGCCCACGCTCGAACGCGAACTGCTGATCGAGGACACCATTACCCTGCCCGTCCAAATCAACGGCAAGAAGCGCGCCGATGTCACCATCGCCCGCGACGCACCGGTCGGCGAGGTGGAAGCCGCCGTGCTCGCGCTTGAGCCGGTTCGGCGAGCCTTGGAAGGCCGCCCGCCCAAGCGTATCATCGTCGTTCCGCAGAGGATCGTGAATGTCGTGGCTTGATCGCGTCCCATTTCGCCTAACCGCCGTGGCGCTGCTCGCGGCCGCGGTCGGCGGCTGTTTTCAGCCCCTCTACGGTGATCGCTCCCTGACCGGTGGATCGAGCGTCCGCGACGCCATGCGCGATGTCGAGGTGGCCGCCGTCGACGGCCGCGTCGCCCAGGAAGTGCGCAACGACCTGATCTTCGAGCTGACCGGCGGCGAGGGCAACCCGGTTGGCGCGCCCTATCGCATTACGATGACCGTCTCCACCGGCACGTTCTATCCGGTGATCGACCTCACCGTCGGCCGCCCCTCGGCCGAGACCGTTTCGCTCGACGTGACCTACCGGGTGGAGGACGTCGCCAACAAGAAGATCGTGCTTACCGAAAAGGCGCTCGCCCGCGTCACCGTCGACCGCAGCCAGCAGCGCTTCGCCCGGGTCCGCGCTATCCGCGACGCCGAGAACCGCGCCGCCAAGGTGGCGGCCGAGCAGATCCGCTCGCGCATCGCCGCCTTCTTCCTCACCCGCACCTAAAGGACGCATCGCGGTGGTGGCGCTGCGCGCGAGCGAGGTGGAAGCCTTCCTCGCCGATCCTGATCTGAAGCGCCCTGTGATTCTGATATACGGGCCGGATCTTGGCCTGGTGCGCGAGCGCGCGGACGCCATCGTGCAAGCCGCCGCTCCCGGTGCCGATCCGTTCGCCGTCGTGCCGCTCGAGGGCGACACCATCGCCGCCGATCCCGGCCGCCTTATCGACGAGGCGCGCACCATCGGCTTGTTCGGCGGCAAGCGCGTGATCCGCGTGCGTGCCGGCGGCAAGAGCTTCAACGACGCGCTCGAGACGCTGCTCGAGAACCCCCCGGCCGACGCGATCGTGGTCATCGAGGCAGGCGAGCTCAGGCGCAACGCGCCGCTGCGCACGCTCTGCGAAGGCTCGAAGCAGGCACTGGTGATCGCCTGCTACGCCGACAGCGAGCGCGACCTCGTGCGCCTGGTGGAACGCACGTTCGCCGCCAGCGGAACCAAGATCGACTCCGAGGCGCGTGACGCTCTCGTCGGCTTGATCGGTGCCGACCGCCTGGCCACCCGGGCGGAACTCGAGAAGCTCGCGCTCTATGCCTCCGGCAGCGACCGCATCACGCTCGACGACGTGCGCGCCGTCATCGCCGATGCGTCGGCGCTCGCGCTCGACGACGTAGTCGACGCGGCGGCGGCCGGGGAGCCGCAGGCGGCGCTCGTGGCCCTCGCCAAGGCCCGCAACGCCGGCATTCTCGCCAGCGTGGTGATCGGCGCCATGATCCGTCATGTCGCCCATCTCCACCGCCTGCGGCTTGGCGTCGACCAGGGCGAAAGCATCGCGCGGGTAATGGAGCGCTCGTATCCGAAGGTGCATTTTCGCCGCGAGGCGCGCTTCGTCCGCGCGGTCGAACGCATGAGCGCCGACGCCCTGGAACGCAATCTCATGAGCCTGGGACAGGCATCGTTGGCGGCGCGGCAGAACGCCGATCTCGCCGATGCCATCGCCGAGCGCGCCCTGCTCGCCATTAGCCGCGGCGGCGCTGGCCGCCGGCGTAGCGCCTAGTGCTTGCCGCTGAGCCTGCGGCAGAGCCCGTCGAGTTGCTCCAGCGTCTTGTAGCGGATGCGCATTTCGCCGGCCGTCGCTTTTTGGTTGATTTCCACAACAAGTCCAAGGACATCCGAGAGCCGCTTTTCCAGCGCGCGGATGTCGGCACTTTTGGCAAGCCGTGGCCGGCGTTTCGGTGCGCGACCGCGAGTTTCGGCGCGCGCCTGGGCGAGGAGCTCCGCCTCGCGCACGCTCAGCCCCTTGTCGATGATCGCCTTGGCGAGCGCCTCGGGATCCCCGTGGGCGAGCAGCGCTCGCGCGTGACCCGCGCTCAGCCGCCCTTCGGCGAGATGCCGCTTCACGCTGTCGGGCAGGCCGAGAAGCCGCAGAGTGTTCGCCACGTGGCTGCGGCTCTTGCCGACCACGCGGGCTAGATCCGTCTGCTTGTAGTCGAATTGATTGATCAGCGCCCCGTAGCCCATGGCCTCTTCCAGCGGGTTGAGATCGGCGCGCTGGACGTTCTCCACAATGGCGATTTCGAGCGCCTCGCGGTCGCCGACCTCGAGCAGAAGGATCGGGACTTCGTGCAGTCCGGCGCGCTGCGCCGCCCGCCAGCGCCGCTCGCCGGCGATGATCTCGTAGGCGTCGACGGCGCCGGCAACGCCGCGCACCAGGATCGGCTGCAGAATTCCTTTTTCCTTGATCGAGTTGGAAAGCTCGGCGAGCTCGGCCTCGGCATAGTGGCGGCGCGGATTGCGCGGGTTCGGCCGCACGAACTCGATGGGCACGCGGCGCTGCCCGCGCGCGCGCGCCGAGTTCTCCTCGCCGACGTCGCCCATGAGGGCGGCGAGCCCCCGTCCCAGCCGCGACCGATGCACCTCCTCCGGCATGCTCAAGCTTCACCTTCCCGCACCCGTGGGCGCGACGCTGGATCGCCACAACCTGACAGCAATAGGAATACATTCATCATGCGGCCGCGAGCGCCCGTTCGCGCTGGACGATCTCCGACGCAAGCTTGAGGTAGGCCTGGCTGCCCGAGCATTTCAGGTCGTAGAGCAGAACCGGCTTGCCGTAGGATGGCGCCTCGGAGACGCGCACGTTGCGCGGGATGATCGTGTCGTAGACCTTGTTGCCCATGTACTGGCGCACGTCGGCGACCACCTGATCGGAGAGGTTGTTGCGCCGGTCGTACATGGTCAGCACGATTCCGTGGATGGTAAGCCCGGGATTGAAATTCACCCTCACCTGCTCCACCGTCTTCAGGAGCTGCGACAGGCCTTCGAGCGCGAAGAACTCGCACTGCAGCGGCACCAGAATCGCGTCGGCCGCGGCCATGGCGTTGATCGTCACGAGGTTGAGCGACGGGGGGCAGTCGACGAGCACGTAGGTGTACCCGTCGGTGGCATCGTCGCTCTGATCCGCGCGCGGCACGGAAAGCTCCGCGAGCGCATTCTTCAAGCGATAGGCGCGATCACGCTCCTGCGCGATTTCGAGCTCGAAGCCGGAGAGATCGAGCGTCGAGGGTGCGATATGGAGTCGCGGCACCGCCGTCGGCAATGCCGCGTCGCTCATCCGGATCTCGCCGGTGAGCACGTGGTAGGTCGAGCGCTTGCGATTCTTGTGCTCGATGCCGAGGCCGGTCGAGGCGTTGCCCTGCGGATCGAGATCGACGATGAGCACCCGCTCGCCGATCGCCGCGAGCGCGGTGCCGAGGTTGATCGCGGTGGTCGTCTTGCCGACGCCGCCCTTCTGATTCGCGAGCGCGAGGACGCGAGGCGACTTTCGCTGAATCATGGCGCGGCCTCTCCACTGCGGCCCACATCACTGCGACGCGATACACTTTCGATGACGACGATCCGGCCGCGAGAATCAGTCAGGCTGGGCACGATCGTTGAATTGAGGGTCCAAGATTTAGTAGTCTCCGTCAATTCCTCCCCAACATGTTGAGTTTTAAGGAAAATTCCCTTTGCCCCCTGCCCCAAGAGCGGCGCGGCGAGGTCGATCAGCCTCGGAAGCGGCGCCAGCGCCCGCGCAGTCACCACATCGATTTTGCCCAGCCGTTTCGCAGCCGACTCGATGCGCTCGTGGTGGACTTTTGCCGCTGCGCCAGTGACTCGGGCCGCCTCGCGCAGAAACGCCGCCTTGCGCGTGTCGCTCTCTATGAGATGCATGAGCCAGCCCGGTTCTTTCGCGCGCGCAATCGCCAGGACGAGACCCGGAAACCCCCCACCCGTCCCGAGGTCCGCCCAGGTCTTGGCATCGTATGCGAGATCGAGGAGCTGCAGGCTATCGGCGATGTGGCGCGTCCACAGGTTTGGCAAGGTCGACGGCGCCACGAGCTGCACCGCGCGCTGCCACTTGAGGAATAGCGGCGCGAACGCGTCGAGCCGCTCCAATGTTTCACGTGAAACCAGGACAATCCGCAGGGCGGCGGCACGGTCCGCCGCCAGGCGCTCCGCGTTCATCCGGCGCGGGCGGCGTGGACGGCGACCAGCGCCAGCGCCGCCGGTGTCATACCGTCGATGCGGTTCGCCTGGCCGAGCGTGCGCGGACGCACCTGCCCGAGCTTTTGGCGGAGCTCGTTCGACAGGCCCGGAATTCCTTCGTAGTCCAGCGCGCCGGGAAGCTCCGCTGCTTCGTCGCGCCGGAAGCGCTCCACGTCCGCCGCCTGGCGATCGAGATAGACTGCGTACTTGGCGTCGGTTTCGAGCTGGGTCGCGATCGTTGGATCGAGCGCGCCGAACTCGGGCCAGATGCGGGCGATGTCGGCGATGCCGTGCTTGGGATAAGACAACAGGTCATAGGCGGTGCGCCTTTGGCCGTCGCGGTTCAGTACGAGTCCGAATCGAGCGGCCTCGTCGGGGGTGAGCGAAACCGACTGCGCGCGAGTCCGGGCTGATTCGAGCGCGACGATTCGGTCGCCAAATTTCTTCCGCCGCTCCGGCCCGACGCACCCGAGCTCGATGCCCTTCGGCGTCAGCCGCTGGTCGGCGTTGTCGGCGCGCAGCGTCAGGCGATACTCGGCCCGCGACGTGAACATGCGGTAGGGCTCGGCGACGCCCCGGGTCACGAGATCATCGATCATGACCCCCAGGTAGGCCTCCGCCCGGTCGAACACGACCCCGGCGCCGCCAGCCGCCCGGCGGGCGGCGTTCAAGCCGGCCACCAACCCCTGGGCGGCGGCTTCCTCATAACCGGTGGTGCCGTTGATCTGGCCCGCGAGGTACAGCCCGGCCACGCGCTTGGTTTCCAGGGTAGGGGCAAGCTCCCGCGGGTCTACGTGGTCGTATTCGATGGCGTAGCCCGGCCGCATGATGTGCACATGCTCGAGCCCCGGAATGGTCGCCACTAGCGCCGCCTGGACTTCCTCGGGCAGCGAGGTGGAGATGCCGTTGGGATAGACCGTGGGGTCGTCGAGCCCTTCCGGCTCGAGGAAAATCTGGTGCCCGGTGCGATCGCCGAAGCGCACGATCTTGTCCTCGATCGACGGGCAATAGCGCGGGCCACGGCTCCGGATCTGACCCGAATACATGGGCGAACGGTGGACGTTTCTGCGAATGAGCTCGTGGGTCGCGGGCAGGGTACGCGTGATGGCGCAGGCGACTTGGCGGTTTTCGATACGGTCGGTGAGGGCGGAAAACGGCTCCGGCGGCTCGTCGCCGAGTTGGCGCTCGAGGCCCGCCCAGTCGATGGTACGGCCGTCGAGGCGAGGGGGCGTGCCGGTCTTAAGGCGGGCGAGCGCGAAGCCGAACCGGGCGAGCGTCGTAGACAAGCCGAGGGCAGGGGCTTCCCCAACCCGGCCGGCAGGGATCTGGCGCTCGCCGATGTGGATCAGACCGCACAGGAAGGTGCCGGTCGTCAGGACCACCGCCCCGGCGAAAAACTCCTGGCCGTCCGCGAGCCGCACACCCGTGACCGCTGCTCCATCGACGAGAAGGTCGTCAGCCTCACCCTCGATCACGGTAAGCCCGGGCGTATCGTTGATCGCCCGCTGCATGGCAGCGGCGTAAAGCTTGCGGTCTGCCTGCGCGCGCGGACCACGCACCGCCGGCCCCTTGCGCCGATTGAGCACTCGGAACTGGATGCCCGCCCGGTCCGCCACGCGGCCCATAAGTCCGTCCAGAGCATCGATCTCGCGCACCAGGTGCCCCTTGCCGAGGCCGCCGATGGCCGGATTGCACGACATGGCGCCCACGGTGGCGAGGCGATGGGTGACGAGGGCGGTGGCAGCACCGAGGCGCGCGGCTGCCGCCGCGGCTTCACAGCCCGCGTGCCCTCCGCCCACGACGATGACGTCAAAGGTCCCCATGACCAGATTCCTGTACCAAGTGCGTGCAAACGGTCAAAGATGTTTCACGTGAAACAACGCGCTCAAAAGGTTAACAAGTCTTAACGCGTTAACCTTCGGTTAACCGTTAGGATTTCATTTACCAACGCAGAAATTGCGGAAGATGGCGTCGAGAACCTCCTCCACGCCCACCGCCCCGGTAACACGGCCAAGCGCTCGCGCGGCGAGCCGCAGCTCCTCCGCGAACAATTCTTCCTGGCCTGCCACAGCGATTTGCAGCGCGCTCCCGAGCCGCTCTACCGCTTCCTTGAGCGCATGTCGCTGCCGCTCGCGCGTCACCAGCGCCGGCTCGCCGGCGAGCGCCGAGGCCTCGCGCGCGAGCAGCGCGATCAATTCGTCCATGCCCGCGCCGGTCTTTGCCGATATCCGAATCGATCCTTGTTCCGACAACGTTCGTTGCGCCTCCGAATCGAGAACGTCGCTTTTTGTCCACACCTCGATCGAGCGTTCGCTAGTGGCGGCCCTCTCTGGCGCCCCGCCGGATGCATCGATGAGCCACAGAACGAGATCCGCCGACTGTGCTCGTGCCAGAGCCCGGCGCACCCCCTCCGCCTCCACCGGATCGCTCGTGTCACGCACGCCGGCGGTGTCCACCAGCACCACGGGCACGCCAGCGAGATCGAGCGCCACCTCGATTGCGTCCCGCGTGGTGCCGGGCAGCGCCGAGACGATCGCCACCTCGCGTGCGGCGAGACGATTGAGCAGCGTCGACTTCCCCACGTTGGGGGCGCCGGCGATCGCCACGACGAATCCATCGCGCAATCGCTCGCCACGGCGGCCATCGTCGAGCGCGCGCTTGATCTCCTCGCCAAGCTCACGGGCAATCTCCGCCGCGGGCGCGAGCAGGTTCTGCGGCACGTCGCCCTCATCGGAAAAATCGATGGCCGCTTCCACGAGCGACATCGCCTCGATCAGCCGGGCGCGCCACGCCTCGACCTCGCGCGACAGCGCGCCGCGGTATTGTGCCATGGCCTGACGGCGCTGCGCCGCGGTCTCCGCCGCGACCAGATCGCCGAGGCCCTCCACCGCAGCAAGATCGAGCTTGTTGTTGGCAAGCGCCCGGCGCGTGAATTCGCCCGCCTGTGCCGGTCGAAATCCATCAATAGCGCCAAATACTTGAAAGACGGCGGAAAGAATGGCGCGGCCGCCATGCAGGTGCAGCTCCGCCACGTCCTCGCCGGTTTCGCTTCCCGGCGCCGGAAACCAGAGCACGAGTCCGTCGTCGATCACGTCACCGCTCGCCGGTTCACGAAAGGTTGCACGGCTCGCCCGGCGCGGTTCGGGAATCGTTCCCGCTATCGTTTCGAGTCCGATTCGAGCCTTCGGTCCGCTGATGCGCACCACTGCGATCGCCGATGGCACGCGGCCGCTCGACAGCGCATAGATCGTGTCGTCCGAAACCGGCGGACGTGGCGGACGTTTCTCCATGTTAGGAACATCCATGCCGGCAAACCGCCTCGCGCACGAGACCAGCCCCTATCTCCTGCAGCACCAGCATAACCCGGTGGCGTGGTGGCCGTGGGGTCCTGAGGCCTTGGCCGAAGCCCGCGCCAAGAACAAGCCGGTGCTGCTCTCGGTGGGTTACGCCGCCTGCCACTGGTGCCACGTGATGGCCCACGAGAGCTTCGAGGACGAGGCCACCGCCGCGGTGATGAACGAGCTCTACGTGAACATCAAGGTCGACCGCGAGGAGCGGCCCGAGGTCGACGAGATCTACATGTCGGCGCTGCATCACCTGGGCGAGCAGGGCGGCTGGCCGCTGACCATGTTTCTCGACCCGGACGGCAATCCGATCTGGGGCGGCACCTATTTCCCCAAGGAAAGCCGCTACGGCCGTCCCGCCTTCGTCGACGTCCTGCGCGAATTTTCCCGTGTCTTCCACGATGAACCGCAAAAAATCCAGCAGAACCGCGAGGCGTTGAACGAACGCCTCGCCGCCCGCGCCCGGCCCGCGGGCAAGATCGTATTCGGCCGCCGCGAGCTCGACGAGCTAGCCGGCCGCATCATCCCGCTCATCGATCCGATGCACGGCGGGCTGAAGGGCGCGCCCAAGTTCCCCCAGCCTTCGATCTTCGAGTTCCTCTGGCGCGCCGGCGAGCGCACGGACGAGGCACGTTTCTTCGCCGCCGGGGAGCTGACGCTCCTGCAAATGAGCGAAGGCGGCATCTACGACCACCTCGGCGGCGGCTTCTCCCGCTACAGCGTGGACGAGCGTTGGCTCGTGCCGCACTTCGAGAAGATGCTCTACGACAACGCCCAGCTTCTAGAGCTGCTCGCGCTCGCGTTCCTGCGCGGCGGCAATCTGCTTTTTCGCGAGCGCGCCGCCGAGACGGTCGGCTGGCTGCGGCGGGAAATGGTGACCGACGGTGGCGCGTTCGCCTCGAGCCTGGACGCGGATTCCGAGGGCGAGGAGGGCAAGTTCTATGTCTGGTCCGCGGCCGAGATCGAGCGCGAGCTGGGGCTCACGGACGCTGCATTCTTCGCCGCCCACTACGACGTAATGTCCGGCGGCAATTTCGAAGGACACACGATCCTCAACCGGCTGAAGGCGCCGCCGCGCAGCGCCGTTGAGGAAAGGCGCCTGGCCGTGCTGCGCGACAAGCTGTTCGCCGCCCGCACTAAGCGCGTACGCCCCGGCCTCGACGACAAGGTCCTCGCCGACTGGAACGGACTGATGATCGCCGCACTCGCCAACGCCGGCGCGGCGCTGGCCGAAGACGAATGGATAGCGATTGCCGCTCGCGCGTTTCATTTTGTCGCTGGCTCAATGACCAAGGGTGACCGCCTCGGCCACAGCGCGCGGGCAGGGCGGCTCACATTCCCCGGACTGTCATCGGACTACGCGGCCATGATTCGCGCCGCCATCGCGCTTCATCAGGCGACAGGCGAAGGCGTCTATCGCGATCGCGCCGTGTCCTGGGCCGCGGCGCTGGAGCGTCACCATGCCGATCCCGACACCGGCGGTTATTTCCTCACCGCCGACGACGCCGTGGGGCTGATCATACGGCCTGCCCAGACCCGCGACGACGCCGTGCCCAATCCCAACGGCCTGATGGTGCAGAATCTGATCCGGCTCGCGGTGCTCACCGGCGACGATGGTTATCGCACCCGTGCCGACCGACTGTTCGACGGGCTGATCCCGCTCGCCATGGAGAACCTCTTGATCCACACCACGCTCCTGTCGGCGCTCGATTTGCGCCTCCGCCATGCCGAGATCGTGGCCACGGGCGCCCGCGCCGAGGAGTTTGCCAAGGCGGCACTTCGCCTTCCGTTCCTCGCCCGCACGGTGGTGCGCGCCAAGGACGCTGCCGCATTGCCCGCGCGCCATCCGGCGCGCGCCATGCTTGCGTCGGCGCCGGTCGAAGGCGCGGTCTTCGTCTGTCAGGGAGAGCACTGCTCGCGGCCTACGACGGACCCGGCGAAGATCGCCGAGCTGATTGTCGCCGGCGCGGCTTAGGTATTCATCGACTCGAAGAACTCGGAATTGCTCTTGGTCTGGCGCAGCTTGTCCAGGAGGAAGTCGATCGCGTCCATGGTCCCCATGGGATTGAGGATGCGCCGCAGCACGTACATCTTCTTCAGCACATCCGGCAGCACTAGAAGCTCTTCCTTGCGGGTGCCCGAGCGGGTGATGTCCATTGCCGGGAAGGTGCGCTTGTCGGCCACCTTGCGGTCGAGAATGATTTCCGAGTTACCGGTTCCCTTGAACTCCTCGAAGATGACCTCGTCCATGCGGCTGCCGGTGTCGATCAGGGCCGTCGCGATGATGGTGAGCGAGCCGCCTTCCTCGATGTTACGCGCGGCGCCGAAGAAGCGCTTGGGCCGCTGCAGGGCGTTGGCGTCGACGCCGCCGGTCAGCACCTTGCCCGAGGACGGCACCACCGTGTTGTAGGCGCGGCCGAGCCGCGTGATTGAATCGAGCAGAATCACCACGTCGCGGCCATGCTCGACCAAACGCTTGGCCTTCTCGATCACCATCTCGGCCACCGCCACGTGGCGCGATGCCGGCTCGTCGAAGGTCGAGGACACCACCTCGCCCTTCACCGAGCGCTGCATGTCGGTGACTTCCTCCGGCCGCTCGTCGATCAGCAGCACGATGAGATAGCACTCCGGATGGTTCGCCGTGATCGAATGAGCGATATTCTGCAGGAGCACCGTCTTGCCGGTTCGCGGCGGCGAAACGATCAAGGCGCGCTGGCCTTTGCCAAGCGGCGCCACGATGTCGATGACCCGCGCCGAGAGATCCTTGGTGGTGGGATTCTCGAGCTCCATCTTGAAACGTTCGTCGGGATAGAGCGGCGTGAGGTTGTCGAAGTGAACCTTGTGGCGGATCTTCTCTGGATCCTCGAAATTGATGGTGTTGACCTTGAGCAGCGCGAAATAACGCTCGCCGTCCTTCGGGCTGCGGATGTGGCCCTCAACGGTGTCGCCGGAGCGCAACGAAAAGCGTCGGATCTGCGAAGGCGAAATGTAGATATCGTCGGGCCCGGCCAGGTAGTTGGCATCGGGCGAGCGCAGGAAGCCGAAGCCGTCTTGCAGCACTTCGACCACGCCCTCGCCGACAATATCGACTTCCTTGGCGGCGAGCTGCTT
>DATNNN010000043.1:0-8125 GCA_035601815.1 Xanthobacteraceae bacterium
TCGTCGTCGATCCCGGCGTCGGAAGCCTATGCCGAAAGCGGCGTCTTGCAGATCACGCCGGCGTCGACCAATCCGCTCTTCACCGAGCGCAACCTGTGGAACGTTTTCCGCGTGTGCGGCCGCGACGATCAGCAGGGCGCCGTGGGCGGGCAGTATCTCGCCAAGCAATTCAAGGACAAGAACATCGCGATCCTCAACGACAAGTCCACCTACGGCAAAGGCCTCGCCGACGAGACCAAGAAGGCGCTGAACGCGGCCGGCGTGCGCGAGAAGATGTACGAGGCTTATACGCAGGGCGACAAGGACTTCACCGCGCTCGTCTCCAAGATGAAAGCTAACAACATCGATGCGGTCTACGTCGGCGGCTACCACACCGAGGCCGGCCTCATCCTGCGTCAGATGCGCGACCAAGGCCTGCGCGCGCAGCTTTTCGGCGGCGACGCGCTGGTGACGAACGAGTTCTCCTCGGTGGCCGGCGCCAGCGTCGCCGGCACCATGATGACCTTCGGCCCGGATCCGCGAAAGAAGCCGACTGCCGCCGCGCTCGTGCAGAAGTTCAAGGCAAAGAACATCGATCCCGAGGGCTACACCCTCTACACATATGCGGCGATCCAGATCTGGTCGCAGGCCGCGACCAAGGCCGGCACCACCGACGCCAAGAAAGTCGCCGAGACCATCCGCGCCGGCACCTGGAACACGGTGATCGGACCGATCTCCTACGACAAGAAGGGCGACATCACCGCGCTCGACTACGTCTGGTACGCGTGGAAGCAGGACGGCAGCTACGCCGAGCTGCCGCCCGGCGGAAGCTGATCAGCCGAGCGTGCCAAGCGCCGGAAAGGCCTCGAGCAGCCAGTAAGCCGCCTGGTTGATCGCGCCGGTGAGGAACGCGATGCCGGTGAGGACGAGAAGGCCGCCCATCGCCTTCTCGATTTTTCCCAGGTGACGGCGATAGCGCGCGAGCAGCGCGACGAACGGCTTGATCGCCAGCGCCGCCAGGATGAACGGGATGCCGAGGCCGAGCGAATAGACCGCGAGCAGGCCCGCGCCCTTCGCCACCGTGCCCTCGCTCGCGGCAACAGCCAGGATCGCGCCCAGCACCGAGCCGAGGCACGGCGTCCAGCCGAAGGCAAACGCCAGCCCCATAACGAACGCGCCCCACAGCCCTACGGGTCGCGCTACATCGATGCGCGCCGTGCGCAACATGAAGGGAATCTGGAAGACGCCGAGGAAGTGCAGCCCCATGGCGATGATGACGATGCCGGCCGCGATGGAAAGCTGCGGCGCGTAGGCGCGCACCACGCCGCCGAGCGCCGAGGCGCCTGCGCCGAGCGCCACGAACACCACCGTGAAGCCGAGCACGAACAGTACCGCGCCCGCGATCTCGCGGCGCGCCACGAGCGGCGCGGGCTCCCGCGCCACCAAGTGCTCGAAGGTGCTGCCGGCGAGGTAGCAGAGATAAGGCGGCACCAGCGGCAGCACGCAGGGCGAAAGGAAGCTCACGAGCCCGGCGAGGAGTGCGGCGGGAATGGACACGTCGGCCATGGCGCTAGATGCCGCCCCCGCGGCCCAAGGGCAACAGGCTTGGACGCCGCCTACCCGGATTTTGAAGCGCCGTGATCGCAGCCTTGCCGGCAGGCCCGCGATCGGGTTCAGTCGCCGGGCCATGAAGAACCTCATCACGGACGTCGCCGGTACTCGGATCGGAAACGCGTCCGACGCCAAGGTCGCCACCGGAACCACGGCGATCGTGTTCGACGAGCCTGCGGTGGTCGCCGTCGACGTGCGCGGGGGTGCGCCGGGCACGATCGAGACCGATTTGCTCGAGCCCCACCGTACCGTGGAGCGCATTGATGCGGTGGTGCTCTGCGGCGGCTCGGCCTTCGGTCTAGAGGCGGCGAGCGGCGTGCAGGCCTGGCTCAGCGAGCAAGGGCGTGGATTTACGTTCGTCCGCGGCGACAAACCGATCCCGATCGTCGCCGGCGCGATCCTATTCGATCTCCTGAACGGCGGAGACAAGAACTGGGGCCGCTACGGACCGTATCGTGAGCTCGGCTACGAGGCCGCCAAGGTAGCCGGTACGGAATTTGCCCTCGGCACCGCGGGCACGGGCTACGGCGCGACCACGGTGAATCTCAAAGGCGGTCTCGGCTCCGCATCCGCCAAAGCGCGCACCGGGCACACGGTCGGCGCGCTCGTGGCGGTGAACGCGGCGGGATCAGTCACGGTCGGCGACGGCCCGCATTTTTGGGCGGCACCGTTCGAGCAAGATGGCGAGTTCGGCGGTCGCGGTTTCCCCGCGAAAAATCCGCCGGAAACGCTCGCTGTCCGCACCAAAGGCCGCCCGCGCGAGAACACCACGATCGCCATCGTCGCCACCGACGCGGTTCTCACCAAGGCTCAGGCGAAGCAGCTCGCCGTCATGGCCCAGGACGGTCTCGCCCGCGCGATTTATCCGGCGCATACCACGATCGACGGCGACACGGTGTTCGCCGCCGCGACCGGCCGCATTCCGCTTGCGGAGCCGATGATGGACTTAACGGAGCTTGGTTCGATTGCCGCGAACGCACTGGCCCGGGCCATCGCCCGCGGGATCTACGAGGCGAGCGCGCTGCCGTTTCCGGGCGCGCTGCCGGCTTGGCGCGATCGCTTCGGCTAGAAGCGCCCGGCGCGATAGGGCGCCGGATCGCAGAACGGCTTCGCGCCGGTCATCATCTCGGCGATGAGCCGGCCCGTCACCGGACCGAGCGTCAGCCCGGAATGCCCGTGCCCATAGGCGAGCCACAGTCCGGCGGCGCCCGGTGCGCGCCCGATCACCGGGCGGGAGTCGGCGAAGCACGGCCGCGAGCCCATCCACGGCGTGGCCTCCACCGGTTCGCCGAGCGGAAACAGCCCCTGCGCGTGCGGCAGGACGCGGTCGAGCTGAACCGGCGTCGGCGGCGCGTCGCGGTCGGCGAATTCCACCCCCGTCGTGAGCCGGATGCCCTGCTCCATCGGCGCGATCACATAGCCGACTTCCACGTCGAGTACGGGACGTTTCAGCACAGCGTTTCCGGCGGGCCGGAAATGGCGATGATAACCGCGCTTGATCGCAAGCGGCAGCCGCACGCCGAGCGGCGCGAGCACGTCGGGCGCCCACGGTCCGAGCGCCACCACCGCTTGTTCGCCGTCGAGCGGCCCTTCGGGAGTCTCCACCCGCCAACCAACCCCGTGACGATGGAGCGAGCGCGCGTCGGCCTGCAACACCACGCCGCCGAGCGCGGCGAGGCGATCGGCATAGGCGCGCGTCACCGCCAAAGGGTCCGTCACGCTCGCCGCCTGCGGCCAGAACGTGGCATGGCGAAACACCGGCACCAGCGATGGCTCAAGCCCGAGGGCGTCCTCCATGCGCAGCGTTAGAAAGGGGATGCTGAAGCGGCCCGCCAATTCGAGCTCGCGCCCGAGCCCGGCGAACGCCCGATCGCTGCGGTAAAGCTTGAGCCAGCCGTCCGTGTGCAGATAGCGGATGGCGTCCGCTTCCGCCATGAGGACCTCGTGCTCGGCCCGGGCGCGGGCGAATAGCGGGCGCATCACGTGCGCGGTCTCGGCGAGCTTCTCGGGCGTCGAGTTCGCGCGATAGGCGAGCAGCCACGGCCAGGTGCGCAGCAGATAGCGCCAGTGATAGTCGGCCTCGGTCGCCCTCCTCAACGCAATGCGCAGGAGCTGGCTGAAGCTTGCGGGAAAGGGGTACGGAAAAACCGTGTTGCCTTCGATCACCCCGGCGTTGCCGTAGGACGTTGCCTCGCCCGGCCCGCTGCGATCGACAAGCGCCACCGCCACCCCGCGCTTGGCGAGATGCAACGCGACCGACACCCCAACGATGCCGGCCCCGAGCACGATGACGTCGGTACGCGCCATGCGCGTTGATTCCCCGAATCGAGCCGCGAATACTGCGCGGCACGGTGAACGCGGACAACCGCACCAAAAGCGTGGCGCAAATCAGACTTCGCACCGTACATCGTTCACCTTACCCGGGCCGAGGTTGCCGGGAATGCGACCGGCATGGTACGGCCATGCGGGTTCCTCGCTATGGCAAACCGACCGCTCTTCGTCGCGCCCTCGATTCTCGCCGCCGATTTCGCGCGGCTCGGCGACGAGGTGCGCGCGGCCGATGCCGCCGGCGCCGATTGGATTCACTTGGACGTGATGGATGGTCACTTCGTGCCCAACATCACCTTCGGTCCTGCGGTGGTCAAAGCGATCCGCCCGCTCACCAAGAAGCCGCTCGATGTGCACCTGATGATCGCGCCCGCCGACCCGTTCCTCGCCGCCTTCGCCGAGGCCGGCGCCGATGTCATCACCATCCATCCGGAAGCGGGCCCGCATCTTGAGCGTTCGCTGCAGGCGATCCGGGCGCTCGGCAAGCGCGCCGGGGTGGCGCTCAATCCGGCGACGCCCGAAAGCGCCATCGAATACGTGCTCGACCGCGTCGATCTGATCCTCGCCATGACCGTGAACCCCGGCTTCGGCGGCCAGGCCTTCATTCCCTCGGTGGTCGACAAGGTGCGCGCGCTCAAGGGCATGATCGGCGACCGTCCCATCGACATCGAGGTCGACGGCGGCATTACGCCGGAAACCGCGTCCGCCGTGGTGCAGGCCGGCGCCAATGTTCTCGTCGTGGGCTCCGCGGTGTTCGGCGCCGGCGGCCGCGATGCCTACGCGGCCCGCATTTCCGCTATTCGCGCGGCTTCAAGCCGCGCCGCGGCCTGACATGGTCCCCCGTTACAGCCGCCGCGAGGCGGCAGCGATCTGGTCGCCGGACGCCCGCTACCGCATCTGGTTCGAGATCGAAGCGCACGCCGCCGATGCCATGGCCGGCCTTGGGCTGATCCCCAAGGAAGCCGCGAAGAAGATCTGGGAAAAAGGCAAGGACGCCAAGTTCGACATCGCCCGCATCGACGCGATCGAGCGCGAGGTCAAGCACGACGTCATCGCCTTCCTCACTCACCTCACCGAGATCGTCGGTCCCGAGGCGCGCTTCGTGCATCTCGGCATGACGTCGTCGGACGTGATCGACACCGCCTTCGCGGTGCAACTCGCCCGCGCCGCCGATCTCCTGCTGAAGGACATCGATCGGGTGCGCGCCGCGCTGAAGAAGCGCGCGCTGGAATTCAAGCGCACGCCGACGGTCGGCCGCTCGCACGGCATGCACGCCGAGCCCACTACCTTCGGCCTCAAGCTCGCCTACGCTTACGCCGAATTCACCCGTGCCCGCGCGCGCCTCGTCGCCGCCCGCAAGGAGATCGCGATCTGCGCCATCTCCGGCGTGGTCGGCACGTTCGCCCACGTCGACCCGCGCGTGGAAGCGCACGTAGCCGAAGCGCTCGGCCTCGCCGTCGAGCCGGTCTCCACCCAAGTGCAGCCGCGCGACCGCCACGCCATGTACTTCGCCACCTTGGGCGTGATCGCGGCCTCGGTCGAGCGCGTCGCCACGGAAATCCGCCACCTGCAGCGCACCGAGATAGGCGAGGCCGAGGAGTTTTTCTCCGAAGGCCAGAAGGGCTCCTCCGCCATGCCGCACAAGCGCAACCCGGTGCTGGCCGAGAACCTCACCGGCCTCGCCCGCATGGTGCGCGCCTACGTAACGCCGGCGCTGGAGAATGTGGCCCTCTGGCACGAGCGCGATATTTCGCATTCCTCCGCCGAGCGCATGATCGGCCCCGACGCCACCGTGACGCTCGACTTCGCCCTCAATCGGCTCGCGGATGTGATCGAGAAGCTCGTGGTCTACCCCGCCGCCATGAAGAAGAATCTGGAGAAGCTCGGCGGCCTGGTGAATTCCGAAAGCGTCATGCTCGCCCTCGCCAAGAAAGGCATGAGCCGCGAGGACGCCTATCGGCTGGTGCAAGCCAACGCCATGAAAGCCTTTCGCGGCAAGGGCGACTTCCGCAAGCTGCTCGAGGCCGACGGCAAGATCCGCAAGGTGTTGTCGGCGCGCGAGATCGGCGCCTGCTTCGAGCGCGGCCACCATTTCAGGCACGTCGATACGATCTTCAAGCGCGTGTTTGGATCATCCAAATAAAAACGGGACGGCGATCGCTCGCCGTCCCGTAAATTTGTCTCAGCCTTGTGGCGTTACTGCTGTGTCTGGCTGGTGCCCTTGCGCGGCGGCGCGGTGCGCGCCGCGGCCGGAGCCTGAGCGCGCGGTGCCGCAGCGCGGATGTTCTGCTGCTGCTGGACACGCACGCCACCCTGGCCGCCGGAGCGCTGCTGCCAGTTGCCGCCACCGCGATTACCTTGCCAGTTACCGCGATTGCTTTGCTGCTCCCTGCGGCCCTGCCAGTTGCCGCGCCGACCGTCGTTCTGCAAGTCGCGGCGCACGGAGGGGCGATAGTCGCGACCGTAGTAGCCGTAGCTCGGCGCGTATCCGTAGCCATACACCGGCCCAGGCCCCTCGTCATAGTATTCGTCGTCGGGGACGGCCGCGATCCCGGGCCCGGGCGCCCCACCGCCTGCGACCAGCGACTGGGAGATGTACCCCTCGTAGCCGGCATAGCGCGCGACGCACCAGCTACCGTCGCAGCCCCGCACGTCCACATTGGCCCCGCCCGGAATGGTGACGCGGATCGGATAGTCGATTCCCGGTCCGGCGCGAAGATTGGCAGTCGTCACCAGCATCGCCGGATCTGCCGCGGCGAAGCCAGTTAGCAACCCGAAGAAGCTTGCGGCCAACAATGCCGTCTTCAAACGCGCAGTCATGGCGGACTCCTGTTGTATTCGCGCTAGCAATCCAACAGCAAAATGCGGCTTTCGTTCCGCCTGCTTCATGAAACATCGGCAATGTAGGTGAACGTTTGTGCAGCTTGGCTAAGACGCGGGTTCAGGGCTTGGCGTTGCCACCCGCACCTACGCCATTCTTCGCGTAATTGAGCGCCGTCTCGGCCGCGCGCTTGAGAAAACCGAGATCGGTTCCCATGGAGATGAACTTGAACCCGCGGCGGGCATATTCGCGGGCCTGCTCGGCATTGCCGACGAAGATTCCGGCGAACTTTCCGTGCCGCAGCGTCACCAGCAATGCCTTCTCCAGGAGCGCCATGATCGGCGGATGTGTCGCCTCCACGTGGCGGCCATGGGTGATCGCCACCGACAGGTCGTCGGGACTGATGAACAACCCGTCGATGCCGGGCGTGGCGACGATGCGATCGAGATGCTCAAGCGCCTGCTCGGTTTCAATCATGGCGAAGCAGAGCGTGAATTCGTTCGCCCGGTGCAGATACTGGGTGCGGTCGAGGCCGGAGAACGTCGCCGCCGTGTGCGGCCCCCAACTACGCTCGCCCACCGGCGGGAATTTCGTCGCCGCCACCAACGCCAGGGCGTCGACCACGGTATTGACCATCGGCATGATCACGCCGCCGGCCCCGGCATCGAGCACCCGGCTCGCCAGCGGATGGTCCTTGAGCGGCACCCGCACCGTCACCGACATGTTGAAGGCGGCGGCCGCGGCCACCACGTTGATGAACCCCTCGAAATCGTAGACGCCGTGCTGAAAGTCGCAGGTCAGCGAGCGAAAACCGGCCCGCGCGATTGTTTGGATGATCGCCGGGTGCGGCAACGTGGTCCAGAAATCGAATACCGTCTCGCCCGCGCGCAGCCGTGTGGACAGGCCAAGGGGGGCATTGAGGTCGCTCATGGAAGGCCTCTTCCCGCGACGAGCGACTCAGCGCCCGGCTTTGATCTCCTCGATCGCTTGAGCGAGGAGTTCGTCCATTACGTGGCGAAGCTCTTTGTCACTGACGTCCTTGCGGCCCTTGGCATCGAGATCAGCCCGCACCTTGCGGAGCACGTCATGGTCGCCGGATTCCTCGAAGTCCGCCATCACGACGGACTTAGCGTAGACATCCGTCTCGGCGGCCGGGAGGCCGAGCTTTTCGGCCACCCACAGGCCGAGCCGCTTGTTGCGCCGCGCGTTCGCCTTGAAGCGCAGCTCCTCGTCGTGCGCGTACCGCTTTTCGAACGCGTCCTCGCGCTTGTCGAACGTGGTCATCGACTGCCTCGTTTCGCATGAACCGCGTGAGCGCCCTCCATATAGGGCTGTCGCCGGGGGATCAACCGCGCCGGATCGCGCGAATCGAGGCGCCGCATCAAA
>DATNNN010000044.1:0-7218 GCA_035601815.1 Xanthobacteraceae bacterium
GGCATCGAGCCGATCGTGCAGGTGACCTGCCGCGACCGCAACCGCCTCGCGCTGCAGGGCGATCTTCTCGCCATTGCGGCCACCGGCGGGCGCAACATCCTCTGCCTGCGCGGCGACGATCCCACCGCCGGCGACCAGCCCCACGCCAAGCCCGTGTTCGACCTCGACGCGCGGCAGCTCTTGCAAACCGCGCGCCGCATCCGCGACAAGGGCGAGCTGCCCACCGGGCGCAAGGTCGGCGGCCGGGCCCAATTCTTTCTCGGCGTTGCCGACTCGCCCATCGACCCTCCCGCCAGGTGGATGCCGCAAAGTCTCACCGCCAAGATCGCGGACGGCGCCCAGTTCGCCCAGACGCAGTTCTGCATGGATGCGGGCGTGGTGCGCCGCTACGTGCGCCGCCTCGCCGAACTCGGTCTCACGGAACAGATCTTCCTCATCGTCGGCATCGCGCCACTGCGCTCGGCCCGCTCCGCCCGCTGGATGAAGGACAAGCTGCCCGGCACCATCATCCCGGACGGCGTCATCGAGCGCATGGAGCGCGCCGCCGATCCCCTCGCCGAGGGCCGGCGCATCTGCACCGAGCTCGTGACGGAACTGGCGAACATCCCCGGCGTTGCCGGCGCCCATATCATGGCGCCCAACAACGACGAGGCGCTGCCGGAGGTTCTCGCCGAGCTCGCCAATCTCCGGCGCGCTACGGTGTGATACAAACGCCGACCTTGCCCAAGCGTCCGCATCAGAAGAAGCCCCGCGGCGGCCCGCCGAGCCGCGAAGAGCTCGTGGCCTTCATCGCCGCGCGCGGCGGCCACGTGTCCAAGCGCGACCTCGTGCGCGCCTTCCGCCTCGACCGGCCGGGCAAGACCAAGCTCCGGGAGATGCTGCGCGATCTGAACGACGCGGGCGAGTTGACGCGCCGCCGCCGCAAGCTCTCCGTCGCCGGCCGCCTGCCCGCCGTGGTGATATCGGAAGTAACCGCGCGAGACGACGACGGCGAGCTCATCGCCGAGCCCGTCGACTGGGACGAGCAGGAGCACGGCCCGCCGCCGCGCATCCGCCTGGTCTTCGCCCGCGCGGCCAAGGCCGGCCCCGCCCCCGGCGTCGGCGACCGGGTGCTCCTGCGCACCGAGGAAGCCGGCGATCCCGAGGACCCGATCCGCCACCACGGCCGCGTCATCAAGCTCGTCGAGAAGGCGCGCTCGCAGGTCCTTGGCATCTTCCGGCCGTCGCCCGGCGGCGGCGGCCGCCTCGTGCCGGTGGACAAGAAAAGCCTCGGCCGCGAGCTGATGGTGCCCAAAGGCAGCGAAGGCGGCGCCGTGGAAGGTGACCTCGTGATGGCCGATCTCCTCAAGCAGCGCGCCTACGGGCAGGCGCAGGTGAAGGTGCGCGAGCGCCTGGGCTCGATGAAGAGCGAGCGCGCGGTCAGCCTGATCGCGATCCACGCCCACGAAATTCCCAACGTCTTCCGCCCCGCCGCGCTCTCTGAAGCGGAAGCCGCCAAGTCCGCGACGCTCGAAGGCCGCGAGGACTGGCGCGATCTGCCGCTCGTCACCATCGATCCGGTGGACGCCAAGGACCATGACGACGCGGTGTTCGCCGCGCCCGATCCGGATCCCGCCAATTCCGGAGGACACATCGTCACCGTCGCCATCGCCGACGTGGCGCACTACGTGCGGCCGGCCTCGGCGCTGGACCGCGACGCCCATGAGCGCGGCAACTCGGTCTATTTTCCCGACCGCGTCGTGCCCATGCTGCCCGAGCGCATCTCCAACGATCTCTGCTCGCTTCGCCCCAGCGAGGACCGCGCCGCGCTCGCCGTGCGCATGGTGATCGACGCCCACGGCCGCAAGCGCCGCCACACCTTCCACCGAGTCATGATGCGTTCAGTGGCGAAGCTGAACTACGCCCAGGCGCAGGCCGCGATCGACGGCCATACCGACGACACCACCGGCCCGCTGATCGAGCGCGTGCTGCGACCGCTGTGGGCCGCCTACGCTACGGCAACGAAGGGACGCGATGCCCGCGAGCCGCTGGCCCTCGACATCCCCGAGCGCAAGCTTGTGCTCAAGCCCGACGGCACCCTCGACCGCGTCATCACGCCGGGGCGCCTCGACGCCCATAAGCTGATCGAGGAGTTCATGATCCTCGCCAACGTGGCGGCGGCCGAGACCTGCGAGCTTCAACGCACGCTCCTCCTCTATCGCGTCCACGACTCCCCCGCGCCCGAGCGCGTGGTGGCGCTGCGCGATTTCCTCGCCACGCTCGACCTCAAGCTGCCCAAGGCCGACCAGCTCCGCCCCGCCGACTTCAACCGCGTGCTCAGGGCCGTGCGCGGCGCCGACGTCGAGCGCCTGGTGCACGAGGTGGTGCTGCGCGCCCAGGCGCAAGCCGAATACGCAGTGACGAACTATGGTCACTTCGGCCTGACGCTGCGGCGTTACGCGCACTTCACCAGTCCCATCCGCCGCTACGCCGACCTCATCGTGCATCGCGCGCTGATCCGCGGCCTCAAGCTTGGGGCCGACGGGCTGCCCGACACCACGCCCGAGGCGCTCGCCGAAACCGCGGCGCGCGTCTCTGCCGCCGAACGCCGCGCCATGGCCGCCGAGCGCGAGACCGTCGACCGGCTGGTGGCGCATTTCATGGCCGACCGCGTCGGCGCCACTTTCCGCGGCCACGTCTCCGGCGTCACCCGCGCCGGCCTGTTCGTGAAGCTCGACGACACCGGCGCCGACGGCTTCATTCCCGCCCGCACGCTGGGCGCCGATTTCTTCCGCTACGACGAGACCCACCAGGCGATGATCGGCGAGCGCACCGGCGAGGCGCACCGCCTCGGCGACTGGGTCGAGGTGAAGCTCGTCGAGGCGATCCCGGTGGCCGGCGCGCTGCGCTTCGAATTACTCTCCGAAGGGCGCTATGATCTCAAGATCCACCGTGGCCAGCGCCGGCCGCAACAGCGGCCGCCCCACCGGAGACGCCGTTGAACGAGCAAGAACGCATGAACGCCGCCGCCCATGAGGACGGCGAGATCGACGGCCGGTCGGTGCGGCCGCGCGACGCCGCCACCCTCGTGCTCGTCGACCGCAGCGCGCCGGCGCCGCGCGTGCTGTTGGGCCTGCGTCACAGCCGCCACGTTTTCATCCCGGGCAAGTATGTGTTTCCCGGCGGCCGCGTCGATCCCACCGACCGCAAGATGGCGGCAGTCGGCGACCTCGACCCGATCTCGGCGCGGCGGCTGAGCGCCCGCCTGCGCCGGCCGAGCAACGCGCGGGCGCGCGCGCTCGCGCTGGCCGCGATCCGCGAGACCGGCGAGGAAACCGGACTCCTCCTCGGCCGCCGCACCGAGGAGAAAAGGCGGCCGCCGGCATCCGAATGGCAGCGCTTTGTCGACGCCGGCGTCATCCCCGATCTTTCGGCGCTGACCTTCGTGTTCCGCGCCATCACCCCGCCCAAGCGTCCGCGTCGTTTCGACACGCGCTTCTTTCTCGCTTTCCGCGATGCCGTCGGCGCCGAGCTGCCCGACGCGATCGGCCCGGAGCAGGAATTCGTCGATCTCAAGTGGATGACCTTCGCCAAGGCGGAATCCGCCGACCTTCCCACGGTCACCAAGGTGGTGCTCGCCGCGGTGGCGCGGCGCCTCGAGCTTGCCGCCACGGCGCAGCCGCCGGTGCCGTTCTTCTACGTTCGCCACGGCCGTTTCCACCGCGACGAGATCGCCTGAGCTTCCTTGACTTTCGCGCCTCCCCGGCTAGTTTGCCCCCCGATCCAAAAAGGACTTCGCCATGGCCAAGGCCGTCACCTTGAAGGTCAAGCTCATTTCGAGCGCGGGCACCGGGTTCTATTACGTCACCAAGAAGAACTCGCGCACCATGACCGACAAGCTCACCAAGCGGAAATACGATCCGGTCGCGCGCCGGCACGTCGACTTCAAGGAATCGAAGATCAAATAACTTGCCGTGCGCATGCGCAAACGAGTTCGGGTGCCGCGCGGCGCCCGTTTTCATTGCTGCGGGATGGAAAGGCGGCCGGCCGGGTGATGGCAGCTTGAGGAGGCCACTCGCACTACCCCCGGCCGGCCTAACCCCACGGACCCAGGAGATGCGGCGGACCTGAGCGTTCCGTAGGGTTTTCGATTGGTGGAATCGTTTCCCGATAACTCCGCGCCGCTCGCGTATGGGACAGCGGCGAAACTAGCGGAACGCCCAGGGGATGTAATGATTAAGAGCCCGCGGCCGGAGCTTTTCGTTCGCTTAAGAAAAATTTTTAAGATTAATCGACGCGCTTAACGGCTCACGCCGCGTCGGCGACCACGCGGTTGCGGCCGTCGCGCTTGGCGCGATAAAGCGCCTCGTCGGCGCGCTTGAGGATCGTCACCGCGTCGTCTTCCGGGATCAGGCGCGCGGCGATGCCGATCGAAATCGTCACTTCGATCGAGCGCGCGCCGCGGTCGATGAGGAAGCGGTGACCGGCGATCTGGCGGCGAATGCGCTCAGCGACGCGCCCGGCGATGCCGACGTCGGTGTCGGGCATCACCACCACGAACTCCTCGCCGCCGTAACGGCAGGCGAGATCAACGCCGCGGATGCAGGTGCGCATGCGGTCGGCGAACTCGCGCAGCACGTCGTCGCCGGCGTCGTGGCCGTAGGTGTCGTTGATCGCCTTGAAGTAGTCGATGTCGACCAGCAGCACGGACAACGACTTGCCGCGCGCCGCGGCGCGGTCGACGAGCGTGCCGACGTGGCGCTCCATGTAGCGCCGGTTGAACAGTCCGGTGAGCGGATCGGTGACCGCGAGCTCGATCGATTGCTGCACGTTGTCGCGCAGACGCTCGGCATAGCGCTTGCGGCGGATTTGCGTGCGCACCCGCGCCCTGAGCTCGTTCTTGTCGGAGCCGCGCAGGAGATAGTCGTTGGCGCCGAGATCAAGGCCGCGCAACAGCCGTGCCTTCTGTTCCGGGTCGGCGACGAGCAGAATGGGCAGATGCCGCGTGCGCTCAAGCGAGCGCACCTGGCCGACGAGGCGTAGCGCGTCGTAGCTCTCGAGCTCGAGCGAAAGCAGCAAGAGGTCGAAGTTGCCGTCGGCGGCGCGGAACAGCGCCTCCTGCGGGTCGGGGGCGAATTCGAGCGTGTGCTCGCCGCGCAACGCCTGCTCGATGCGCTCGCACGAGGCGCGGCGGTCGTCGACCACCAGCATGCGGCCGGCCAGCCCCTTCTCCTCGGTGATGCCGGCAAGCGACTCGGGGATGCCGATGTCCTGGGAGGTGACGGCGCGCATGCGCAGCTCGTCGGTGACCATCTTGAGCCGCACCAGCGAGCGCACCCGCGTGATCAGCGAGAGGTCGTCCACGGGCTTGGTCAGGAAATCGTCGGCGCCGGCTTCCAGACCCCTCACCCGGTCGGCGGGGGCGTCCAGCGCCGTGATGATGATGATGGGAATGTGGTGGGTGGCGGGATTGGCCTTCAGCCGGCGCGCCACCTCGAAGCCGTCCATACCCGGCATCATGACGTCGAGCAGCACGATGTCGCACTGGCCGCGCTCGCAGATCTCGATCGCCTGCGGGCCGTTGGTGGCGGTGACGACCTCGTAGTATTCGGCCGACAGCCGCACCTCGAGAACCTTGAGGTTGGTGGTGATGTCGTCGACGACAAGGATACGCGCGCTCATGGCTGACTCAGTTGTCGACGAACTGGCGCACGGTCTCGAGGAACTTGGCGACCGAGATGGGCTTGGAGAGATACGCCTCGCAGCCGCCGGCGCGGATGCGCTCCTCGTCCCCCTTCATTGCGAAGGCGGTGACGGCGACCACCGGGATCGACTTCAGGTCGTCGTCCTCCTTGATCCACTTGGTGACCTCGAGCCCGGACACCTCGGGAAGCTGGATGTCCATGAGGATGAGGTCGGGCCGGTGCTTGCGCGCGAGATCGAGCGCTTCGATGCCGTTGCGCGTCTCCAGCGTGGCGTAGCCATGGGCTTCCAACAGGTCGTGGAAGAGCTTCATGTTGAGCTCGTTGTCCTCCACGATCAGAACGGTCTTCACCATCGGCTCCGTCCCCGCCCGCTGCGACTCAGGGCCACGCGGCCGGCCCTCACCGCATGGCGTTGGAGCCGGGAAACCCTTAAGACTTTGTTAACCGCCCCGGCGCCGCACGAACGCCGGCGCCAACTCGCGGACCGCGAAACTTTTTCCAGCATGCTCGGCTGGTCAGCGGGATAAAGTTACGCGCCAATCGTTACGGAAAGCCGAATGAGATCAAAGACTCCCATCACGTCAGCCGAGCGCAGGGCCGCGGCCGAGCAACTAGCGCTTGCGGCGCTCGCTTTTCTTGCCGCCGACGCGACGCGTCTCGGCGGCTTCCTCGCCGCCACCGGGCTCGGGCCGGAGAACCTGCGCGAAGCCGCGCGCAATCCGTCGTTCCTGCCGGGCGTGCTCGATCACGTGCTGTCCGACGAGCCCATGCTGATTGCGTTCGCGGCGGAGGAAAGCATCGATCCCAAGGTGGTGGCGCAGGCGCGGCAGGCGCTGGCGCCGAGCGAGCATTGAATCAGTTTGCGAGCCGCGGGGTGCAACCGATTCTAATTCTTTGTCATCGCCGGGCTTGGCCCGGCGATCTCGCTTAGGGACGCACCACCGTGCCTCATGAATCGGGATGGCCGGGACAAGCCCGGCCATGACGAACAGGCCTGCGACTCGACTAGCGCGGCTTGGGGGCGTCGTCGGTGCAGGCGCTTGCCCCCGCCCTGCTTGGCCCGAACAGGTTGGTGCACTTGTCGCAGCCGGCGACCGCGAGCCCGAGCGCGACAATGGCGGCGATGCGCCAGCCCCGGCCCATGCCGGTATCCCTATGCGGCTCGTGGCCTTTTTCGGGCACGCGGTCCTTCGGCGGCAAACCAAGCATTCGTCACAAGCCCTTTGTGTTTCGCGGGCAACTTGTCGCCGGCCATCGATAACAAGGATTGGCTGGATCGGCCAGCGCGATCGCGAAACGCCGCGAAGTCGCCCTGGTTGCGCACGATTGGCCGCCCACTTCCGGCTGATTTACTTTGCATAGGGGCGGTGTAGGCTCTCGGCCTAATTTCTCTAGCGGGGATAACATGCTGAAATCACAAACGTCTTTCCGCCAGGCAACGGTCCTGGCGGTGGCGGCCGGCGCGCTCACGCTCGCCGCCGTTGGCTACGGTCTCGCGCAATCGGCGGGCATCGATCCTTCCAAGGTCAAGGTC
>DATNNN010000045.1:0-5543 GCA_035601815.1 Xanthobacteraceae bacterium
TTTCTGGAAGTATCTGGCGCGCGACCCGGCGCTGCTCAAGCGAACGTGGGAGAGCGTGAAGGAGACCATGCAGCCCGGCGCGCTCGATCCGCTGACCAAGGAAATGGTCTACCTCGCGGTGAGCGTCACCAACGGCTGCCCGTACTGCATCGCGAGCCACACATTCACCGCGCGCAAGGCCGGCATGAGCGAGGCCATGTTCGGCGAGCTCATGGGCGTGGTCGGCATGGCGAACGAGACCAATCGTCTCGCCAACGGCTACCGGGTGCCCATCGACCCGGCGTTCGAGACATGATCCGCGTCACCGACCGCATCCAGCTGCACGAGCACGAGCTCGAGGAGCATTTCATCCGCGCCTCGGGGCCGGGTGGGCAGAACGTCAACAAGCTCTCCACCGCGGTGCAGCTCCGCTTCGACGTGCGCCGCTCGCCGGGGCTGCCGCCGGAGGTGCGCGCGCGGCTCGTGGCGCTCGCCGGCCGGCGGCTCTCGGGCGCGGGCGTGCTCGTCATCACGGCGCAGAGCCACCGCACGCAAGAGGCGAACCGGCGCGAGGCGCGGGCGCGGCTGTTCGATCTCATCCGCCGCGCCGCGGTGGCGCCGAAGATACGCCGTCCCACCCGGCCAACGCGCAGCGCCAAGAAGAAGCGGCTCGATTCCAAGACGCGCCGCGGCCGCATCAAGAGCCTGCGCGGCAAGCAGATCGCGGTCGACTAAGCGTTATCGCTCTGTAACGCGGCGCATACGGCCTGCGTCACCGCCTTGGTCGTGGCCTTGCCGCCCAGATCAGGCGTATGCAGCGTATGATCGGCGGTGACGCGCTCCACCGCGCGCATCAGGCGCGCCGCGGCGGCGCGCTCGCCCAGGTGCTCCAGCATCAGGCTCCCGGTCCAGAAGGTGGCGATGGGGTTGGCGATGCCTTTGCCGGCGATGTCGAAGGCGGAGCCGTGGATCGGCTCGAACATCGAAGGAAACTTTCCTTCGGGGTTGAGGTTCGCGGTCGGCGCGATGCCGAGCGATCCGGCGAGCGCGGCGGCAAGGTCCGAAAGAATGTCCGCGTGCAGGTTGGTGGCGACGATGGTGTCCAGCGTCTCGGGTTTCAGCGTCATGCGCATGGTCATGGCGTCGACCAGCATCTTGTCCCACGTGACGTCGGGGAATTCCGCCGCCACTTCGGCCGCGATCTCGTCCCACAGCACCATGCCGTGGCGTTGCGCGTTCGATTTCGTCACCACGGTGAGGAGCTTGCGCGGCCGCGAGCGCGCGAGCGCAAAGGCGTAGCGCATGATGCGCTCAACGCCGGCGCGCGTGAACACGGCGACCTCGGTCGCGACCTCCTCGGGCAGCCCGCGGTGCACGCGGCCGCCGACGCCGGCGTATTCGCCCTCGGAATTCTCGCGCACGATCACCCAGTCGAGCTCCGGCCCGGATACGGCGCGGAGCGGGCTTGTGATGCCAGGCAGGATGCGCGTCGGCCTGACGTTCGCGTATTGATCGAAGCCCTGGCAGATCGCGAGCCTCAGCCCCCACAGCGTCACGTGGTCCGGCACGTCGGGCGCGCCCACGGCGCCGAACAGAATCGCGTGGTGCGCCCGGATCTGCGCGAGGCCGTCCTGCGGCATCATGCGGCCGTGGCGCTTGTAATAGTCCGAGCCCCAGTCGAAATGCTGGAAGGCGAGGCTGAACCCGCCGTTGCGCCGCGCGCAGGTTTCCAGCGCCTCGATGCCGGCGGCGATGACCTCGGCGCCGATGCCGTCGCCGGGAATGGCGGCGATCTTGTGGGTGCGCATGGGCGTTCCTCTTTAGCCGTTACTCCGGCCGAGCGGCGAGGGCCGGCGGCTCGATTCCAAGACGCACCGCGGCCGGATCAAGAGCCTGCGCCGCCGCGTCCGACCGGGCCAGCGTTTGACCACTGAGGCGCGAGCGTCGCGCCCCTTTTATGTCTTGATCACTTTCAACCCGAGAATGACGGCAAGAGCCGTGGCGGCGATCGCCGCAAGCCATATTGGTTGATCGCACAAGCCCTGAACGCCCGTGCAGACTTGAAAGGCCCAGTTCTCGCTAGACCGGAAGTAGCTCGCAAGATAGACGAAGCCCGCAGCCGGGATCAGCAGTGTCGCAATGCCAGACAGGATGCCGGACATGGCCGCCTCTACCTCACTGGTTGTGCAATCATACACCCGCGAGCGGCACGCACATGGGGAAAGCACAGCGGCGAGGCGGTAGCCGCCTACGTCACGTATCATCCCGGCATGGGGATCGCGCCCACGTTCTTCGGCACCTGATAGCCGCGCTGCACCGCCGGGCGGCTGGCGATCGCCGTGTACCAGCGCTTCACGTGCGAGTACTTGTTCATGTCGATGGTCTGCCACTCGAAGCGCGCGATCCACGGAAAGATGGCGATGTCGGCGATGGAGTATTCGTCGGCCACGTACTCGTGGCCCTTCAGGCGCCGGTCGAGCACGCCGTAGAGCCGGTGGCCTTCTTTGAGATAGCGCTCCTCGGCGTAGGGCGCCTTGCCGGGATTATATTTCGTGAAGTGATGCACCTGGCCGAGGAAGGGACCGATGCCGCCCATCTGCCAGTTCAGCCATTCCAGCGTGCGCCAGCGCTGCTGGAAGTCCTTGGGCATGAGCTTGCCGGTCTTCTCGGCGAGGTATTGCAGGATCGCGCCCGACTCCATGAGCGCGAAGCCGTGGTCGTGGTCGACGATCGCCGGGATGCGGTTGTTGGGCGCGATCTCGAGAAACTCCGGCTTGAACTGCTCGTCCTTGCCGATGTCGACGGGGTGCGCCTTGTAGGGCAGCTCCAGCTCTTCCAGCGCGATGGAGACCTTGCGGCCGTTGGGCGTGGTCCAGGTGTAGAGGTCGATCATTCCTGCTTCCTTAGTTGCGGGCGCGCTTCATGTGCCCGAAAGCAGGCCGGAAGTCGATGACGCCCGGCGCTGCACGGGCATGCAACCGGCGCACACGCCGCCAGCGGTCGTAAAGCCGCCGTCATCGCCGCTATCATCGCCGCGCAACGTGCGACGTGGGGACAAGGCCATGCGGCGGTGGATCGTGGCGCTTCCGTTGCTCTGCATGGGCCTTGCGGCGCTCATGTGGCCGCCGGCGCGCGGGGTCAAGTCGGATTTCCATTTCGTCGCCGCGGCGCAGGCGGCGGGCGAGCGCACTGCGCAGATGTCGAAGCGGCGCGATCAGAAGCAGCCCGACGAGGACGACAGCGAAGACGAGAACCAGCCGCCCGCCGACGACGAGAACAGCGACGACGAGAACGACGAAAACGAAGACAGCGACGACAACGCCGACGATAACGAATAGACTGCGGCCGGCGGCGGACGCGGGGAGGCAATCCTTGAAAATTGCGGTCATCGGCGCCACGGGAAATGCCGGCTCGCGCATCGTCGAGGAGGCGCTGAAGCGCGGCCACGAGGTCACGGCGATCGCCCGCAATCCGGAGAAGCTCGGCGGCGCGCGGCCCAACCTTGTGCCGAAGAAGGGCGACGCGCATAATCCCGACGCGCTGGCCAAGCTACTCGCCGGCCATGACGCGGCGATCAGCGCCGTGCGCTTCGTCGCCTCCGATCCGAACAAGCTGATCGAGGCGGTGAAGAAATCCGGCGTGCCGCGCTATCTGGTGGTGGGCGGCGCCGGCTCCCTCGAAGTGGCGCCGGGTAAGGCGCTGGTCGACACGCCGAATTTTCCAGCGGCCGCCCGGCCCGAGGCGAGCAGGGGCCGCGACTTTCTCAACCTGCTGCGCCAGGAGCGCGACCTCGACTGGACAATGCTCTCGCCGTCGGCGCTGTTCGCGCCCGGCGCCCGCACCGGCAAGTTCCGTCTCGGCGGCGATCAGCTCCTCACCGCCGCCGACGGCAAGAGCTCGGTTTCCATGGAAGACTACGCCATCGCGCTCCTCGACGAGGTGGAGAAGCCGCAGCACCGTGGCCGGCGTTTCACCGTCGGCTACTGAGCGCGCGGCGGGATCACCAGCTGCGTCTGAGTGACCAGCGCCGCGAGGCGGCCGTCGCTGCGCATGATCTTCGTCTGCCACACCATGGTGGTGCGGCCGCGGTGCAGCGGCGTGCATTCGGCCCGCGCCGTGTCGCCGACGGGGATGCCGGCGAAGAAGTTGGTCTTGCTCTCGATGGTGACGGTGCCGCCGCCCGCCGGCAGGTTCGCCGAGGTGCCGACGCCGCCGATGGTATCGGCGATGGTCATGATGGCGCCGCCGTGCAGCACGCCGTGGCGGTTCGACAGTTCCTCACGCGCTTCCAGCGTGGCTTCCACGCGCTCCGGCGACACATGGGTGATCTTGAGCCCGATGAAGCGGGAAAAATGCGGCTTGTCGCTGCCGAGAAACTCCTTCACGTCTTCCGTTGCCACGCGGCACCTCCTTGTCGTGAGCCGCGCACGATAGGGGGCCTTGGCGCGCCGAACAACCGGCACGCACGCGCATGGGATTTCCTCCTGTTGGCGCGGGCGAGAGTAGTGGTATCGGCGGCGAGCGTCATGGCTTGACGGACTGGTGTGGCCCTGATCTCGCCAAATAGGAGGCCCATATCTTGGTGCATGAAGCGCGCGTACATCGCCGCCGCGATCGCGGCATCCGTTCTCGCCGCCGTACCTGCGGAGGCCGCCTGCTTCCGGCCTCTCGGCTGCACCGATACCGATTTCTTCCGGCGCACGGACCTGGCGCAGCAGCGCTGCGAAGTCCTATGGAAGATGCGCAACACCATCCTCAAGGAGCGCGGGCTGTGCTTCGAGAAAGAGCGCGAGATCGCCGTCTTCGGCAACGCCGGTTGCCGGGTCCAGTTCGCCAACACGCTGCTGCTCAACTCGGCCGAGCGCGACAACCTCACGAATATCGCAAGCGTGGAGAAGGCGAAGCACTGCCCGCGCTGATAACCCGCGTGAATTGAACTCGGCCGTTTGCCGTGTAAGTATCCCGCGCAGGAAATGGCGAATGGTCATGAAGACATTGCGTTTCGTCCTTGCAACACTCGCGATAGTAGCCGTTGTGGGTTTGGGGCCTGATCGCGCAGCGGCGAAAGACAGCGCCACCCAGGCCGGCCCGAACCAGGTGCTACCGGCCGCGGCAGCCAGCTGCCGACGCTGGGGCTGGCACGGCTATGGAACCTATCCCTGCAAATGCATCAAGTGTAAGTGGAAGGCGCCCGGCGCGTGGCTGCCCCGCTACCGTTACTGCTGGCGCATCTGCTAGCTCACGTCCTCGCTGAAAGCCACTTCTCGGCGATCGCCAGATCCTGCGGGCTCAATCCGTGCCCGGCGGGCACGACCTCGTGGCTCAGGTCGGCGCCGGCCTCGCGCAACAGCTCCGCGAGCTGCTCGCGCTTTTCCGGGTTGGAGTAGGGGTCGTCGCGGCCCGGCAGCAACAGCACCGGCAGTCCCTTCAGATCAGGCAGCGGTTTCGGCATGGCCGCGGTGGTCGCCCGGATGAGCACGGCGCCCGCGAACAGGTCGGGATGCGACAGCAGCGTATAGGCGGCGATATTGGCGCCGTTGGAAAATCCCAGCGCGATCGGCTTG
>DATNNN010000046.1:0-11753 GCA_035601815.1 Xanthobacteraceae bacterium
GTGGCGGCCGAGGAGTTCGGCATCGTGCTCTGCCTTATTCTGGTGGCGCTCTTCGCCTTCGTGGTGCTGCGCGCGCTCAGCCACGCGCTCGCCGACGAGGACCGCTTCACGCGTCTCGCCACCGCCGGGCTTGCCATCCTGTTCGGCGTGCAGTCGGGCATCGCCATGGCGGTGAACCTGCACCTGATGCCGGCCAAGGGCATGACGCTGCCGTTCATCTCCTACGGCGGCTCGTCCTTGATCTCGCTCGCCTTCGGCATGGGCATGCTGATCGCGCTCACGCGGCGCCGGCCGCGCGCGGAAGCGATCGCCGAGCTCGAGCACCAGGCCGCGCGCGGAGGTCTGCCTGCATGAACAAGGCGGCGCCGCCGCTCGTCCTCATCGCGGCGGGCGGCACCGGCGGGCATCTGTTCCCGGCCGAGGCGCTCGCCGGCGCGCTCGCCGCCCGCGGCATCGCGGTCGAGCTCGCCACCGACGAGCGCGCCGCCCACTACGCGCGCAACT
Source organism: Xanthobacteraceae bacterium (assembly GCA_035601815.1). Lineage (GTDB taxonomy): Bacteria > Pseudomonadota > Alphaproteobacteria > Rhizobiales > Xanthobacteraceae > DATNNN01. The sequence goes on from DATNNN010000046.1 coordinate 505, forward strand.
TCCCCACCCGGGCGCTGCACGTGCTTCCCGCCGAGACGGTGCGGAGCAAAGATATCTCCTCCTATGTGCGCACGGCGTTCGTGCTCGCCTACGGCACCGCGCAGGCGCTCCGGCTGCTCCTGCGCATCAAACCGCAGGCGGTGGTTGGCTTCGGCGGCTACCCCACGGTGCCCCCGGTGATCGCGGCGTGGCTCTTGCGGGTGCCGCGCATCGTGCACGAGCAGAACGCGGTGATGGGCCGGGCCAACAAGCTGCTCGTGCCGATCGCGAGCGCGGTGGCGACGGGCTATCCCGGGCTCCTCTCCAACACGCCGCAGCACGCCGGCAAGGCGCTGCAAACCGGCAACCCGGTGCGGCCGGCGGTGCGGGAAGCCGCGGCGCAGGCTTATGCGCCGCCCGCGGACGACGGTCCGATCCGCATCCTCGTCTTCGGCGGCAGTCAGGGCGCGCGCGTCATGAGCGAGGTGGTGCCGGCGGCGATCGAGCGCCTGTCGGAGGCCGTGCGCAAGCGCGTCGAGGTGGTGCAGCAGTGCCGCACCGAGGACGTGGCGGCGGTGAAGGGCATCTACTGGCGCCTCGGGCTCACGGCGGAAGTGCGCACCTTCTTCAGCGACCTGCCGGCGCGCATGGCGGCGGCGCATCTGGTGATTGCTCGCTCGGGCGCGGCCACGGTGTCCGAGCTTGCGGTGATCGGGCGGCCCGCGGTGCTGGTGCCGCTGGCGCACGCGCTCGACCAGGACCAGCTCGCCAACGCCAGCGCGCTCGCGGCGCTCGGCGGCGCGCTCATCATGCTGGAGAACGATTTCACCCCCCAACTGCTCGCGGATGAGATGGAGCGGCTCCTCGCCGCGCCCGCATCGCTCTCCGCCATGGCGCTGGCGGCGCGCCGCGCCGGCAAGCCGAATGCCGCGGAAGCGCTCGCCGATCTGGTCGTGCGCGTGGCGCAAATCGGATAGAACGGCGCTCCATGAAGCTCCCCCGCAAGCTCGGCCCCATCCACTTCGTCGGCATCGGCGGCATCGGCATGAGCGGCATCGCCGAGGTGCTGGCAAACCTCGGCTACGCGGTGCAGGGCTCCGACGTCAGTGAGAGCGGCAACGTCAGGCGCTTGCGCGAGCGCGGCATCAAGGTGATGACCGGGCACAATGCCGCCAACCTCGACGGCGCCGAGGTGATCGTGGTGTCGTCGGCGATCAAGCGCGACAATCCCGAGCTCGCCGCGGCGCGCTCCAGGCGCCTGCCGGTGGTGCGCCGCGCCGAGATGCTGGCCGAGCTGATGCGGCTGAAATCCTGCGTCGCCGTCGCCGGCACCCATGGGAAAACCACCACCACCTCGCTCGTCGCCTCGCTCCTCGACGCCGGCGGCTTCGATCCCACCGTCATCAACGGCGGCATCATCAACGCCTACGGCACCAATGCCCGCCTCGGCGCCGGCGACTGGATGGTGGTGGAGGCCGACGAGTCCGACGGCACCTTCCTCAAGCTGCCCGCCAACATTGCCATCGTCACCAACATCGATCCGGAGCACCTCGACCACTTCGGCGATTTCGACGCGGTGAAGAAGGCGTTCCACGCTTTCGTCGAGAACGTGCCGTTCTATGGTTTCGCCGTCATGTGCATCGATCATCCGGTGGTGCAGGACATGGTGGGGCGGATCGAGGACCGACGCATGGTCACCTACGGCGAGAACCCGCAAGCCGACGCCCGCCTGGTCGATTTCGCCGCCGATGGTGCCGTGTCGAAGTTCGGCGTCTTGTTCCGCGGCCGCGACGGCAACAAGGCGCACACGCTCGGCGATCTGAAGCTCCCCATGCCCGGCCGCCACAATGCGCTGAACGCCACCGCGGCGATCGCCGTCGCCCATGAGCTCGGCGTGCCCGACGAGACGATCCGCGAAGCGCTCGCGCGCTTCGGTGGCGTCAAGCGCCGCTTCACCCGCACCGGCGAATGGAACGGCGTCACCGTGTTCGACGACTACGCCCACCATCCGGTGGAGATCGCCGCCGTGCTCAAGGCGGCGCGCGCCTCGGCCAAGGGCCACGTCATCGCCATCGTCCAGCCGCACCGCTATACGCGGCTGCGCGACCTGTTCGAGCAGTTCTGCACCTGCTTCAACGACGCCGACCAGGTGATCGTGGCGCCGGTGTATCCGGCGGGCGAGGCGGCGATACCGGGCGTCGACCGCGACGCGCTGGTGCAGGGGCTGCGAAGGAGCGGCCACCGCCACGTGACGCCGCTCAACGAACCCGCCGACCTCGCGGGCATCGTGCGCGGCATGGTGCGGCCGGGCGATTACGTGGTCTTTCTCGGCGCCGGCTCCATCACGCAATGGGCCTACGCGCTGCCGGGCGAGCTCGCCGGAAAATCCGCATGAGCGCCGCGGCTCCCGCACCGGACCTCGCCGCGACCATGCCGGGGCTGCGCGGCCGGTTGCTCGCCGACCAGCCCATGGCCGGCATCACTTGGTTTCGCGTCGGCGGGCCGGCGGAGATCCTCTATTCGCCGGCGGACGAGAACGACCTTTCGTATTTCCTCGCTAATCTCCCGCGCGACGTGCCGGTGACGGTGGTGGGGCTCGGCTCGAACTTGCTGGTGCGCGACGGCGGCGTGCGCGGCGTGGTCATCCGGCTCGGGCGCGGCTTCCAGGAAGTCTACGTGGAGGGAAAAAATCTGCGCGCCGGGGCGGCCGTGCCCGACGTCAAGGTGGCGCGCGCCGCCGCCGACGCCGGGCTCGCCGGGCTATCGTTCTACCGCGGCGTGCCGGGCGCGATCGGCGGTGCGCTGCGCATGAATGCCGGCGCCTACGGCCGCGAGACCAAGGACGCGCTGATCGAGGCGCGTGCCGTCCATCGCTCCGGCGAGTTGCACATCTTCAAGAACGGCGACATGGGTTTCCGTTACCGCCACAGCGACGTGCCGCAGGATTTTATCTTCACGCAAGCGCTGTTCGCCGGCGAGCCGGGCAATGCCGGCGAAATTATCACCGAGATGGAGAAGATCACCGAGGCGCGCGAGGCGACGCAGCCGATCAAGAGCCGCACCGGCGGCTCCACGTTCAAGAATCCGCCGGGCAAGAAGGCGTGGCAACTGATCGACGCCGCCGGCTGCCGCGGCCTCGTCGTCGGCGACGCACAGGTGTCGGAGCTGCACTGCAACTTCCTCATCAACCGCGGCAACGCCAGCGCCTTCGACATCGAGATGCTGGGCGAGATGGTGCGCCAGAAGGTGAAGGCCCATTCGGGCGTCGAGCTCGAGTGGGAGATCGTGCGCATCGGCGAAAGCCGGCCGGGTTGAGCGGAGCGGGGAATGACCAAACACGTGGCGGTGCTCATGGGCGGCTGGTCGGCGGAGCGGGAAATTTCGCTCCGCTCCGGCAAGGCCTGCGCCGACGCGCTCGAGGCTCTGGGCCATCGCGTTTCCCGCGTCGACGTCGGCCGCGACGTGGCGCAGGTGCTCGCCGGGCTGAAACCGGACGTGGCCTTCAACGTGCTGCACGGCCATCCGGGCGAAGACGGCACCATTCAGGGCATCCTGGAGATCCAGTGCATCCCCTACACGCACTCCGGCGTGCTCGCCTCAGCACTCGCCATGAACAAGGCGGCGGCGCGCGTGGTCATGGCTGCGGCGGGCGTCCCGGTGGCGGAGGGCAAGGTGGTCGCGCGCTCAGAGGTATCTAGAGACCATCCGATGGCACGGCCCTACGTACTGAAACCGATTTGCGAGGGTTCCTCGGTCGGCGTGTTCATCGTGACCGAGAAACATACCTACCCGCCGCAGGAGCTGACCCGGCCGGACTGGCCCTACGGGGACTGGCTCATTGCCGAAAAATACATACCGGGCATGGAGTTAACCTGCGCGGTGATGGGCGAGGAGGCGCTCGGCGTCATCGAGATCGAGCCGGCGCAACGGTTCTACGACTATGAGGCCAAATATGCCGCCGGCGGCTCTAAACACGTGCTCCCGGCGCGAATTTTACCAAATGTTTACCACCAGGTGCGGAAGCTCGCCCTGACGGCGCATCGCGCTCTCGGCTGTCGTGGGGTCAGCCGGGCGGACTTTCGTTTCGACAACCGCCCGTCAGGCACAGGGGATCTCGTCTGTCTCGAGGTCAACACCCAACCCGGCATGACTGAAGTGTCGCTGGTGCCCGAACTCGCGGCTCACGCGGGCCGTTCGTTTGGCGAGCTGGTGAAATGGATTCTGGAGGACGCTTCTCTCGATCGCTGAATGCCCGGCGCAAGCCGGCGCAGGCGGTCGAGCGCACACCTCCCAGCCGTTTCGTTCTCTTCCTCCATCGTGCCCGCATTCGTGTCGGCGAAGCGCGCCTGTTGCGCGGTGCCGAGATCGTTTCGGTGATCGCGCTGTTCGCCGCCACCGGCGCCTACGGCGTCGTGCGCGGCGGCCACAGCGACGCGGTGATCGAGGCGGTGACCAGCGTCGGCGATACGCTCGCCAACGCCGCGGGTTTCCGCATCGAGGCGATCGAGATCGTCGGCGCCGTGCGCCTGACGCGCGCCGAGGTGTTGGCCGCCGCCGGCATCGGGGAAAATACGTCGCTGCTCTGGATCAATGCCGATGGCGCGCGCGCGCGGCTGAAGCGCGATCCGCGCATCGCCGAAGCTTCGGTGCGCAAGCTCTATCCCGGGCGGCTGGAGATTTCGCTCGAGGAGCGCAGCGCGTTCGCGCTGTGGCAGCACGATCGCCAACTCGATCTCGTCGCCCGCGACGGCGGCGTGCTCACGAACGTCGCGCGCGACGATGCGCGTACGATGGACTTGCCGCTCGTGGTTGGCCCCGGCGCCGCCACGCGCGCGGCGGCCTTCCTCGCCGTGCTCGAAAGCGTGCCGGAAATCCGCGCCCAGACCGCCGCCGCGATCCTGATCGGCGAGCGGCGCTGGAACCTGCGCCTGAAGAACGGCATGGACGTGCGCCTGCCGGAAGCCGATCCCGCCGCGGCGCTTCAACGCCTCGTCGTGCTCGACCGCGAGCAGAAGATCCTCACCCGCGACGTCTCCATCATCGATCTGCGCCTCTCCGACCGCACGCTCGTGCGCCTGTCGCCGGAGGCGGCGGCCGAGCGCGCCGACGTGCTCAAGGCGCGCGCGTCCAAGCGCAAGGGGGAGGAGACGTGATGCTCTCCCGCGGTCTCGCCCCGCGCATGCGCGCGATCTCGCCCAAGCGGCCGGCGGTGGTGGCGGCGCTCGACATCGGCTCGAGCAAGATCGTCTGCCTGATCGCGCGCCTGAAGCCGCGGCCCGAGGGCCAAGCGCGGCGCGGCCGCACGCATTCCATCGAAGTGGTCGGCTTCGGCCACGGCCGCGCCCGCGGCATCAAGGGCGGCGCTGTCGCCGACATGGCGCGCGCCGAAGAAGCGATTCGCCGGGTGGTGGACGCGGCCGAGCGCTCGGCCGGCGCTGAGATCGCCTCCGTCGTGGTCAGTATCGCGGGCGCAAGGCTCGCCAGCCAGTCCTTCGCCGCCTCCCACCGGCTGCCGCTGCCGGCGGTCGCCGAAGGCGACATCGGCCGCGTGCTCGACGCCGCGAGCCTGCACTCGGTGCGCGACGGCCGCGCCGTGCTCCATTCGCTGCCGGTCGGCTACCGCCTCGACAACGCCTCGGGCATCCGCGATCCGCGCGGCATGCTCGGCCAGGTGCTCGCGGTCGACTTGCACGTGGTCACCGCCGACCGCTCGCCGCTCACCAACATCATGCTTCTGGTGGAGCGCTGCCACCTCTCGGTCGAAGGTCTGATCGCGGCGCCCTATGCCGCCGGTCTCGCCGTGCTCGCCCATGACGAGGCGGAGCTCGGCGCCACCGTCATCGACATGGGCGCCGGCACCACCACGCTCGCCGCCTTCGCCAGCGGCCACTGCGTGCACACGGACGGCATCGCGCTCGGCGGCGGCCACGTCACCGCCGATCTCGCGCGCGGGCTATCGGCGCGGGTGGCGGAAGCCGAGCGGCTGAAGACGCTGCACGGCAGCGCCATCGCCGGCGGCTCCGACGAGCTCAACATGATCACCGTGCCGGTGGTGGGCGGCGACCGCAGCCACGCCGACGCCGTGTCGCGCGCCGAGATCGTGCGCATGGTGCGGCCGCGCATCGAGGAAATCTTCGAGATGCTGGCCGGCCGGCTGAAGACGGCGGGCATGCTGCGTGCCGCCAACCGGCGCATCGTACTCACCGGCGGCGCCTCGCAGCTCGCCGGCGTCTGCGATATCGCCGCGCGCATCTTCGGCGCGTCGGTGCGCGTCGGCCGGCCCATCGCCATCGGCGGCTTGAACGAGGCGGCGCACGGCAGCGCGTTCGCCGCCGCCGCCGGCCTCCTGGTCTATCCGCAATTCGCCGGGCGCGAGCACTTCGAGCCGCGCCGGCGGCATGCGGAGCATTCGGGCTATCTCACGCGCGTAGGACGTTGGCTCAAGGAAGCTTTCTAAGGAACCACGAACGGCCGGCGGCAGCCGGCGCTAACCGAGGCAAGGGCGCAACAGGCTGCCCGAAAGGATGAGGACCATGTCGATCAATCTGCAAATGCCCGATATCAGGGAACTGAAGCCGCACATCATCGTATTCGGCGTGGGCGGCGCCGGCGGCAACGCCGTCAACAACATGATCACGTCCGGGCTGCTCGGCTGCGAGTTCGTCGTGGCCAACACCGACGCCCAAGCGCTCACCTCGTCCAAGGCCAAGCGCGTCATCCAGATGGGCGTGGAGGCGACGCAGGGGCTCGGCGCCGGGTCGCACCCGGAGGTCGGCCGCGCCGCCGCCGAGGAGGCGCTCGACGAGATCCGCGATCACCTGAACGGCGCCCACATGGCCTTCATCACCGCCGGTATGGGCGGCGGCACCGGCACCGGGGCGGCGCCGGTCATCGCGCGTATCACCCGCGAGATGGGCATCCTCTCGGTTGGCGTCGTCACCAAGCCCTTCCACTTCGAGGGGGCGCGGCGCATGCAGATCGCCGAGGCCGGCATCCAGGAGCTTTCCAAGTACGTGGACACGCTCCTCATCATCCCCAACCAGAACCTCTTCCGCGTCGCCAACGAGAAGACCACCTTCGCCGACGCCTTCGCCATGGCCGACCAGGTGCTCTACTCGGGCGTCGCCTGCATCACCGACCTCATGGTCAAGGAAGGCCTCATCAACCTCGACTTCGCCGACGTGCGCACGGTCATGCGCGAGATGGGCAAGGCGATGATGGGCACGGGCGAAGCGTCCGGCGAGAAGCGCGCGCTCGCCGCCGCCGAGGCCGCGATCTCCAACCCGCTTCTCGACGAGACCACCATGCGCGGGGCGCGGGGCCTCCTCATCTCCATCACCGGCGGCAAGGACCTCACGCTCTACGAGGTCGACGAAGCCGCCACCCGCATCCGCGAGGAGGTCGATTCCGACGCCAACATCATCCTCGGCGCCACGTTCGACCAGAGCCTCGACGGTCTGGTGCGGGTATCGGTGGTGGCGACCGGCATCGAGCCGCCGGTGGCGATCATGCCCGCCGAGCAACATGCGATCGACGAGATGCGGCAAGAGCCGCTGCGCACGTCGCTCGCCGCCGATCCGCGCCAAGCCGCCATGCGCGCGGTGGAAGCGGCGATCGCGCCTCGCTACGAGGAGGAGCAGCAGGCCGAAGAGGAGGAGTACCAGCCGGAGGCCGCCATCGACGAGGTCACCATCCGGCGCGTGCCGCCGCGGCCCTCGTTCTTCGAGCCGATCGTGGAGGAGCGCCACGCCGAGCGGGCGGAGGAGCCGGCCGGCCCCTTCATCCCGCCGCAGGCGGAGCGCCCGATGCGCACGGCGCGCATGCCGCGCATCGACGAGCTGCCGCTGCCGGGGCAGAACGAGGTGCGGGCGAGCCGGGGCGAGTTGCCGGCCCAGGCCACGCCGGAAAAGAAGCGCATGTCGCTGTTGCAGCGGCTCGCCCATGTGGGCATCGGCCGCAGCGAGCCGGAAGAGGCCCAGGCGGCGGAGCCCGCTCCGCGGCTGCGGCCCGAGCCGCGCTCCGGCGCCGAGCGCCGCCCGCCGGATGCGGTATCGGAATACGTCCGGCGTCCGGCGTCCCGCAGCCTCGACCTGGATTCGGCCCGCCGCGCGGCGGACGAGGACGAGCTCGAGATCCCCGCCTTCCTGCGCCGCCAGGCGTAGATTTCCTGGCTGTGGACAAGTGTCGCCCGGGCCGGCAACGGCCCGGGCGCTTTCGTTGCAACGGGTGGCGAAGGGTGGCGAAAAGCCGGCGGGTTCACGTCGTAAATGCGTAACAGTTGGTAAGAAAGCGTGACTTGCCGCCGTCACGAACCCGGCTATCGTGCCGACAAATCAAGAAAGCCCCGCCACATCGGCACTTCAAAACGGGCTCGGGTGCATGGGGGAAGCGTCGGGATAGGGGTCGGAGGACGCATGTAGCGTCCTTCAGGTTCTCGGACGGTGGGGGCATGCGGGGTTCAGGTCAGACAACGCTTTCCGAACGGATCGACCTCATGGGTCGCGGCATCCACTCCGGGGCGCCGGCCAAAGTAACCATTTCACCCGCCGACGCCGACACCGGCGTCGTTTTCATTCGGCCCGGCCAAGAGGCGGCCTCGCAGATCGCCGTATCGCCGCGGGCCGTGCGCAACACCGATTTTGCGACCGTGCTCGGCCATGGCGAGGTGGAAGTTGCGACCGTTGAGCATCTGCTCGCCGCGCTTTCCGGCCTCGGCGTCGACAACGCCATCGTGGAAGTCGACGGCGGCGAGGTGCCGATCTTCGACGGCTCGGCCCAGGCCTTCGTCGAGGCCATCGACGGCGCCGGCGTCGAGACGCAGGCAGCGCCGCGGCGCTACCTGAAGATCGTCAAGCCGGTCCGCGTCGACGACGGCCGCGCCCAGGGCGAGCTCCTCCCCTACGACGGCGGCCTGCGCGTCGAGATCGAGATCGACTTCGACCACGCGCTGATCGGCCGCCAGCGCTACGCCGCGACGCTGTCGCCGGAGACCTTCCGCCGCGATCTGGCGCCGGCCCGCACCTTCGGCTTCATGGTGGACGTGGCGCGGCTGTGGAGCGCGGGCTATGCCCGCGGCGCCTCGCTCGACAACACCATCTGCCTTTCCGACGACCGCGTGCTCAACCCCACGGGCCTGCGCTTCCCCGACGAGTTCGTGCGCCACAAGGCGCTCGACGCCGTCGGCGACCTCGCGCTCGCGGGCCTGCCCATCCTCGGGCGCTACCGCTCCTTCTGCGGCGGCCACAAGCTCAACGCCGCCGTGGTGGCGGCCCTTGCCGCCGACCCCAGCGCCGCCGCGGTGGTGGAAGCCCCGCGCCGCCGCCAGCGCGGCCATGCCGAGCTTGGCGTGCCGGTGGCAGTGCCGGCCTATCGGGCTGACCTGTCTTAACCTAACCGCCACAATCGCGACCGATTCCGCCGTTAGCGCCTTGGTGGCGGCTTCGCCTATGGCCTAAAACAGCGGCCGGGCAAGGGGTATCGTGCCGCCGGCACGGGATCGGGAGAGAATGGGACGGGGTATCGGCGTGTTTCGCGGAGCGAGCTTGGCTTTCAGTCTGCGGCTCCTGGTCGCTGCCGCAGCCGGCCTGTCCTTGACGGGTTGCGCCTCCACCCAGCTCCCGAGCTTCGCCAACCTCTTCGGCAGCAGCGATAAGAACGTCACCCCGCCCGACGAGCCCGCCGACAAGCTTTACAACGAAGGCCTCACCCTTCTCGAAAAGAAGGAATGGAAGGACGCGGCCAAGAAGTTCGAGGAGGTCGACCGCCAGCACCCCTATTCCGACTGGAGCCGCAAGTCGCTGCTCATGTCGGCCTTCGCTTACTATGAGGACGGCAAGTACGACGAGACCGCCACGGCGGCCCAGCGCTATGTGACGCTGCACCCGGGCAGCCCGGACGCCGCCTACGCCCAATACCTCGTGGCCTCGTCCTATTACGACCAGATCCCCGACGTCACCCGCGACCAGGCGCGTACCGAGAAGGCGATGCGGGCGCTGGAAGAGGTGGTGCGCAAGTATCCGGAGACGGAATACGCCGAGACGGCGCGCCAGAAGCTCGCGGTCACCCGCGACCAGCTCGCCGGCCGGGACATGATGATCGGCCGCTACTATCTCGAGCGGCGCAATTTCACCGGCGCCATCAACCGCTTCAAGGCGGTGGTGACGCAGTATCAGACCACCCGGCACGTGGAGGAGGCGCTGATGCGCCTCACCGAGGCCTACATGGCGCTCGGCATCGTGCAGGAGGCGCAGACCGCCGCCGCCGTGCTCGGCCACAACTTCCCGGACAGCCCCTGGTACAAGGACGCCTACAAGCTCGTGCAGTCGGGCGGGGTCGAGCCGCGCGAGAGCAAGGACTCCTGGATCGTGAAGGCGTTCAAGACCATCACGCTGGGATAACGCGCGGCGGCCGGTTGCGGCCGGGCGGCGCACTTGCCATAGATTTGGGCGACCTTCCCCGAGTCTCCCATGCTGGCCCATCTCTCCATCCGCGACATCATCCTGATCGAGCGCCTCGACGTCGATCTCGAGGCCGGGCTCACCGTGCTCACCGGCGAGACCGGGGCGGGCAAGTCCATCGTGCTCGACGCCTTCTCGCTCGCGCTCGGCGCGCGCGGCGACGCGGCGCTGGTGCGCGCCGGCGCGGCCCAGGGCGAGGTGATCGCCGCTTTCGAGGTGCCGGCCGGCCACGCGGCGCACCGGCTGCTCGCCGAGAACGATCTCGACGAGGAAGGCAATTTGATCTTGCGCCGGGTGCAGCTCGCCGACGGGCGCACGCGTGCCTTCATCAACGACCGGCCGGTGAGTGTGCAGGTGCTGCGCGACGTGGGCCGGAGGCTCGTGGAGATCCACGGCCAGCACGACCAGCGGGCGCTGGTCGACACCGCCACCCACCGCTTTCTGCTCGACGCCTTCGCCGGCCACGGCCAGGAAGTCGCGGAAACCGTGGCGCGCTGGACGGGCTGGAAGGCGGCGCAGGACGCGCTCGCCGGCGAGGAGGCGCGGCTCACTAAAGCCTTCGCCGACGCCGACTACATCCGCCACGCGGTGGACGAGCTCTCGGCGCTGGCGCCCCAGCCCGGCGAAGAGACGGCCTTGGCCGATCGGCGCGCGGCGCTGATGCGGGCCGAGAAGGTGGCGGGCGATCTCAAGGACGCCCACGACGTGGTGGCCGGCAATGGCTCGCCGGTGGCGGCGCTGGCGGCGGCGTTGCGGAAGCTAGAGCGGCGCGCCGGCGAAGCGGACGAATTGGTGCAGGCGCCGATCAAGGCG
>DATNNN010000047.1:0-22293 GCA_035601815.1 Xanthobacteraceae bacterium
TCCGCTGTTCTTCGGCCTCTTGGTCGCGCTCAACATCCAGACTTCGTTCCTGTCGCCGCCGGTCGCCATGGCGCCGTTCTATCTGAAGGGCGTGGCGCCGGCCTGGGTCAACATCAACGACATCTTCCGCGGCGTCATGCCGTACATGATCATCGTCATCGTCTCGATGATCATGCTCTACACGTTCCCGCAGATCGGCCTGTGGCTGCCGAACACTCTTTACCGCTAGAGGAAGCGCGATGATTTTGCTGTCGAGCGGGATTGTTGTGATGGCGGTGACCGCCATCGTGTTCTGGGCGTCCCTGCCGCGCGGCGGCGAGCTCCATCGGTTCGTTGACACCGAGTACGAGCCCTATATCGGCGTCGCGTTCACCTCCGCCATCGCCCTCGGGCTCACCATGGTCCTGGCTGGCGCAATCAACCTCCTGGGCACGAGCTGAGGTGCGGGCCGGTCGCGACCTCGCCCCGCTCTCCGCAACGGAGACCGTCGGCAAGATCGCGGGCGGCGAGCTTTCCTCCGAACAAGCCGTCACCGCGTGCCTCGAGCGCATCGCCGCGCGCGACCCGGAAATCCGCGCCTTCGTCCATCTGGACCCGGAGCACGCCCTTGCCCAGGCGCGCGCCTGCGACGACGAGCGCCGTCGCGGCCGGCCGCTCGGCCCTTTGCACGGCGTTCCCGTGGCGATCAAGGACATCTTCGACACCGCTGACTTCCCGACGGAAAATGGCTCGCCGCTGTTCGCCGGGCGCAAGCCGGAGCGCGATGCGACCGTAGTGGCGAAGCTGCGTGCCGCCGGCGCGGTCATCCTCGGCAAGACCGTCACCACCGAGTGCGCGTTCTATCATCCCGGCCCGACGCGCAATCCGCATGACCTCTCGCGCACCCCGGGCGGATCGTCATCGGGATCGGCTGCCGCGGTAACAGCGGGCATGGCGCCGGTTGGGCTTGGTAGCCAGACCAACGGGTCGGTGATCCGGCCCGCGGCGTTCTGCGGCGTGATCGGGTTCAAGCCGAGCCATGGGCTGGTCTCGCGCGCGGGCGCGCTCGCGCTCTCACGCCGCCTCGATCATGTGGGCGTATTCGCGCGCACGCTCGCCGATGCGGCACTCGTTATTGATGTGCTGGCCGGTCCCGACCTCGCCGATCCCGATACCCGCGAGGCGCCTCAGCCCGGCTTAGGCGCGGCACTCCGCGGGCCGGCAGCCAGGCCCCGCATCGCCTTCGTGCGCACGCCGATCTGGGAGAAGGCTGATCCGGCCGCGCGCATCGCCTTCGAGGCGTTCGCCGACCGGCTCGACCTCGAGGCACTGGACCTGCCGGCGCATTTCGCCCGCGCTTGGGACGCCCTTCGCATGATCATGTCCGCCGACATGGCGCGCAATCTCGGGCCTGCCGTGGAGCGCGGCGGCGAAGGCAAGGTCAGCAAGGTGCTGGGCGATTTCCTCGCGGAGGGCAACGCGGTGTCTCCGGCCCGCTATGAAGAGGCGGTCGCCGAGGCCGGCCTCTGTCGCAGCGATCTCGCGAGAGCGCTGACGGGGTTCGACGCGTTGCTGACGCCGGCGACCGTGGGTGTCGCGCCGCCGATCGCCACCACCGGCGATCCGGCATTCTGCTCCCTGTGGACGCTCGCCGGGGTGCCCGCCGTTTCGCTGCCGATTCTGCCGGGAGAGGGCGGGCTTCCGCTCGGCGTCCAGCTCGTGGCGGCCCACGGCGAGGACGCGCGCCTCCTGCGTGCCGCCCAATGGCTGCTGGGCGCTACTTCAAGTACTCGTTGAGGAACGCGACGGTCCGGTTCCAGGCGAGCTCCGCCGCCTTCTTGTCGTGGCGCGCCGGGCTGGTGTCGTTGGCGAAGGAATGGTGCGCGCCTGGGTACATGTAGATCTTGTACCGCTTGCCTGCCGTCTTGAGCACAGCCTTATAGGCGGCGATGCCGGCGTTGATGCGTGGGTCGAGCTCGGCGTAGTGCAGCAGAAGCCGCGCGCGAATGTGGCCGACCTTCTCGCCCGCGATCTGGTCGCCGTAGTAGGCGACGCCCGCCTTGAGGTCGCGGCTCGCCGTCGCAAGCTCGTCCACCATGCCGCCGCCCCAGCAGAATCCGACCGCGCCGACGTTACTGTTCGATTCGCGGTGAAAGCTGAGGAACGGCACTGCCGCCACCAGTCGCTTGATCGCGACGCCGTGGTCGAGCTTGGCGATCATGGCGCGTGCCGCGTCCTCGTCGGCGGGCGTGCCGCCCTCCGGCGACAAAAGGTCGACGGCGTAGGCGAGGAAGCCTTCGACCGCGAGGCGCCGCGCAACATCCTGGACGAACGGGTTTAGGCCCCGGTTCTCGTGGATGACGATCACCGCCGGTCGTTGCTGTCGCGGCTCCCTGAGGCGGGCGAGATATCCGGAAACCTTGCCGACCGGCGTGTCGTAGGAAACGCTGTCGATCGCGAGCCGCGGATCGTCGGGTGCGACCTGCGCCGCCGCCGTGTAATTGTTTTCGATCAGCGGCAGAAGCGCCATGGCGGCGGCGGTTGAACCGGCCAGCGTCGCCAGCCGATCGAGAAAGGCGCGGCGGCTTATGCCGCCGTGGGTGTAGCTGTCGAAAAGCTGAATGATGCGCGGGTCCACGGCGCGCAGAAAAGCACGTGCGGCCGCAGGCGCGCAATCACAAGGGCGTCAGCGCACCCGGTTGCCCGAAATCGTGAGCTGGGCGTAGCGCGGGTTGTTTTCAACGGACAGATCCCCGGTCACCGGCTTCAGCCCGTCCATGCCCACGATCGCGCCCGCCGATGCGCCCGCGATCAGATTGTCGGCGACAAGCGCCGAGCCCGCGCCCGGCGAAACCGAGACGGCGATGCCGATCGGCGAGGCGCGCACCACGTTGCCGGTCACGCTCACGTCGCGCAGGTACTGCTTCCAGCCGAGCCAGATGCCGGCGACCGGCGCGCCCTCGACCACGTTGCCGGTGACCGCAGTATCGGCCTCGACCGCGATGCCGACGCCACGCGCCTCGCTGTCGATCTTGCGATCGCCGCGGGTGAACAGGTTGCGCACCAGGTTGCCCTGGCAGACGGCGAGCCGGCCGCCCTCGTTGAAGTTGGTGATCGACACGCCGAGGGCTGCGCCATCGACGGTATTGTTGGCGATGATCGCGCCCTCGAAGCCGAATTCGGCGTAAAGCGCCACCTCGCCGAGCTTGCTCGTGGAATTGCCGCGGATGTGCAGGTTGGAGGCGGCGTTGCCGCGCACCGCGGAGAATGCGCAATTCGAGATGCGATTGTCGGAGACGGTGACGTTGCCGGCGCGGAACACATTGATGCCGTTTCCGTTTTGACCGGAGCCGCCGTCGCGGGCGCTGATGTTGTCGATGCGATTGCCGCTGACGAGCGTGCCGTCGTCGCCTGGGCTGGAGCGCCAGACCTGGATGCCGTTGTTGCCGGCGTTCTTCACCGTATTGCCGACGATAGCGAGGCCGCGGGCGTCGAGCGAGAAGATCGCGGCCTTTGTCGCTTCGATGACACTCGTGCGCGATACCTCGCCGTCCACGGCTTCAAGCCAGATGCCCGAGCCGCCGCTCGCGTGCACCATGCAGTCGACGATGCGCAGCCCGCGCGCCTGGCGGATGGTGACGAGACCGCGCCGCTCCGGCAGCGGCCGCATGGCGCCGTCGAACACCAGGCCCGAGAGCGTGATGCCGTCGGCGCCGGAAGCGGCGACGATCGAGGCGCCGTAGGTGAGGGAGAGGCAGCTGGCGCCGCGCACGCCGTAGAGCTGGGCGCCCGCGGGCAGGATCACGTCGGCGACCTGATAAACCCCGGGGGCGAGATAAAGCGGCACCCGCGTGCTGGACGCGGTTTCTAGCGCCCGCTGCAAAGCGAGGGTCTGGTCTTCGGACGTGTTAGGGCGCACCCCGAAATGGGCGGCATCCAGGCCGAAATTGCCGAGCGGCATGGGCTGGGCCAGCGCCGGCGTGCCGGCGAGCGGGCTTGCGATGCCAATTCCGAGAAGCGTGCGGCGGTCGAGACTCACGGCGGACTCCTACCCCTGGTTTCGGGGCAGACGATCCAAGTCCCGTGCCGCGCTTTCGTCCCGCAGCGGGACGCGGCCGGCCGCGACCCAACGAAGATCGCGGTCTAGGCAGAGAGGCGGGCCCGAGGCCTGTACGGAAAAGGGACGGCTGGTTAACGCCCGGCCGCCGCTTCCTGGGAGCGCCGCTTCTCCGCAAGGCCGCCCGACGCCGCGAGGCGGTCGCGGTGCGCGACGATCGCCTGCCAGAGCTGCGGCACGCCCGCGCCGGTCAGCGCCGAGTAGGTGAGTACCGGCGGCACCGCATGGCCGCCCGTTCCGAGGATCGAGAGCGCCGCCTTCAGCGAGGCCGCCGCGGTGTTGGCGCGAGCGCGGTCGTCGTCAGCCTTGTTCACCGCCACCACGTCGGCGAGCTCGAGCAAGCCTTTCTTGATTCCTTGCAACTCGTCGCCGGCGCCGGGCAGCATGAGGGCCACGAACACGTCGGTCATCTGCGCCACCGCCACCTCCGACTGGCCGGTGCCGACCGTCTCCACCAGCACCACGTCGTATCCAGCCGCCTCGCAGAGGAGGAGCGACTCCCGCGTGCGTGTGGTGACGCCGCCGAGCGTGCCGGCGGCGGGTGAGGGACGCACGTAGGCGCGGTCGTCCGCTGCGAGCCGCGGCATGCGGATCTTGTCGCCGAGGATCGAGCCGCCGGAGCGCACCGAAGAAGGGTCCACCGCGAGCACCGCGACGCGGTGGCCTTCGGCGATGAGTGCGCTGCCGAGCGCGTCGATGGTGGTGGACTTGCCCACCCCAGGCACGCCGGTGATGCCGACGCGGATCGCCTTGCCGGTCGCCGGCATGAGCGCACCCAGCAGCGCCTGCGCCAGTGACCGGTGCTCGGGCTTCTTCGATTCGATCAGCGTGATCGCGCGAGCGAGCGCGGCGCGGTCGCCGGATTTTATCTTCGCAGCGATAGCGGCAGAATTGGAACCCGCGGCAACCATGCCACGGGTTTACACGAATATGCCTCTAGACGGAACGATGCATGAACCTGATTGCCGTTCGTATGCAGGGCGGCCACTCAATTCGGGCGTCCCGCCTCGCTCGCCCTGGCCACCTCGTTGAGACGGCCGGTTTTGACATCGTAAATGAAGCCAAAGATCGGGATGTGGCGAGGCACCAACGGATGATTGCGAATGCGGCGCACGTCGTCAGCCACGCTTTTTTCCGCATTGGCGATCGTGTGCCAATGCACGAAATGGCCGGCGACCGAGCCTCCACCGTGCTTGGGATTCGACCAGGATTTACCGTCAAATTCGGCAGTTTCCAGATTGTCTTCGAGGAGGTCGCCTATCACCTGATCCGAGAACAGCTCCATGCCGCAGTTGGTGTGGTGAATCACGAACCATTCGTTGGTGCCGAGCAGCTTGTGGGAGATCACGAGGGAGCGGATAGCATCGTCGCTTGCCCGGCCGCCGGCGTTGCGGATCACGTGCGCGTCGCCTTCGGCAAGGCCGGCGTATTTCGCGGGATCGAGCCGCGCGTCCATGCAGGTGAGGATCGCGAAGTGCCGCGCGGGCGGGAGTGGGAGCTTGCCCTTGTCGCCGAACGTTTCAGAGTAGCGTGTGTTGGAGGAGAGCACGGCGTCGTACGTTTTCGTCCGAGATTTGCCTGACATGGAAAACACCCTCGAATGATTGGACAATGCAATTGCACCGCTATTTTATGTAATAGTCAAGAGATATACTTAGAAAATTAGATTATATTATATAATAACAATAAACTAATGTATATATGAGTCAAGAAGAAAGCAACTGCAGAATAAATAGGATCGAAAGGGATTATTCGGCCGCGGCGCGAGCGTGACCAAGACGGCTCGATAGCTTGCGCACTAGTTCCTCTGCCGCCTCGGCGATCACCGTGCCCGGCGGAAAGATCGCCTCGGCGCCCGCCTTCTTGAGCGCGTCGTAGTCCTGCGGCGGCACCACGCCGCCCACCACGATCATGATGTCCTCGCGGCCTTCCTTAGTGAGCGCGCGCTTGATCTCGGGCACAAGCGTGAGGTGCGCCGCGGCGAGCGACGATACGCCGACGATGTGCACGTCGTTGTCCACCGCCTGGCGCGCCGCTTCGGCGGGCGTGGCGAACAGCGGACCGATGTCTACGTCGAAGCCAAGATCGGCGAACGCCGACGCGATCACCTTTTGGCCGCGGTCGTGGCCGTCCTGGCCGACCTTGGCGACGAGGATGCGCGGGCGGCGGCCTTCCTCGGCCTCGAACGCCTCGGCAAGACGCTGCACGCGCGCGACCGCATCGGCCATGGCGCCCGCCTCCTTGCGGTAGACCCCTGATATAGCACGGGTTTCGGCGCGGTGCCGACCCCATACCTTCTCCAGCGCGCCGGAGATTTCGCCGACGCTGGCTTTGGCGCGTGCCGCGTCGATAGCGAGCGCCAACAGATTTCCGTTGCCGCCGGCGGCGGTACGCGTGAGTGCGGCGAGCGCATCCGCCACCGCCTTGGCATCGCGCTCGGCGCGCAGCTCCTTGAGCTTCTTGATCTGAAGGGCGCGCACCGAGGAGTTATCGACCTTGAGAATTTCGATCTCCGCCTCGCGCTCGGGCTTGTAGCGGTTGACGCCCACGATGGTCTGCGCGCCGGCATCGATGCGCGCCTGGGTTTTCGCCGCCGCTTCCTCGATGCGGAGCTTCGGGATGCCCGCCTCAATCGCCTTCGCCATGCCGCCAAGGCCCTCCACCTCCTCGATGTGCGCCCACGCCTTGGTGGCAAGCTTGTAGGTGAGGCGTTCCATGTAGAACGATCCGCCCCACGGGTCGATCAGACGCGTGGTGCCGCTCTCCTGCTGCAAGAAGAGCTGGGTGTTGCGGGCGATGCGGGCGGAGAAGTCCGACGGCAACGCCAGCGCCTCGTCGAAGGCGTTGGTGTGGAGCGATTGGGTATGGCCCTGGGTCGCGGCCATGGCCTCGATTGCGGTGCGGATCACGTTGTTGAACACGTCCTGGGCGGTGAGCGACCAGCCGGATGTCTGGCAGTGGGTGCGCAGCGACAGCGAGCGCGCATCTTTGGGATCGAACGGCTGCATGAGCTTCGCCCACAAGAGCCGCGCGGCGCGGAGCTTCGCCACCTCCATGAAGAAGTTCATTCCGATCGCCCAGAAGAAGGAGATTCGCGGCGCGAAGCGATCGATGTCGAGGCCCGCTTTCAGCCCGGCGCGCACGTACTCGACGCCGTCGGCGAGCGTGTAGGCGAGCTCGAGGTCGGCGGTCGCGCCCGCCTCCTGCATGTGATAGCCGGACACCGAGATCGAGTTGAACTTCGGCATCTTCGCCGCGGTGAAGGCGAAGATGTCCGATACGATCCGCATCGAGGGCTCGGGCGGATAGATATACGTGTTGCGGACCATGAACTCCTTGAGGATGTCGTTCTGGATCGTGCCCGCGAGCTCCTCGGGCGCGACGCCTTGTTCCTCGCCGGCGACGATGTAGAGCGCGAGCACCGGCAGCACGGCGCCGTTCATGGTCATCGACACCGAGGTCTGGTCGAGCGGGATGCCCGAGAACAGCGTTCGCATGTCGTAGATCGAGTCGATGGCGACGCCAGCCATGCCCACGTCGCCGGAGACGCGCGCGTGGTCGGAGTCGTAGCCGCGGTGGGTGGCGAGGTCGAAGGCGACCGAAAGGCCCTTTTGCCCGCCGGCGAGGTTGCGCCGGTAAAAGGCGTTGGAATCTTCGGCGGTGGAGAACCCGGCGTATTGCCGGATGGTCCACGGCTGGGTCACGTACATGGTCGGATACGGCCCGCGCAGATAGGGCGCGATGCCGGGCCACGTATTCAGAAAATCGAGGCCGGCGAGATCGGCCTCGCCATAAGTCGGCTTGACCCCGATGTCCTCGGGCGTCAGCCAATCGCCGCCGCCGGTCCGCGCCGCACTCGGTGCGGGCGCGTGCCAATCCAGTTTCGTGAAATCGGGCAGGCGGGTCATCTCAGGAGTCTCGCGCCACCGGCTTAATGCCGAGTGTAACATGGACGCGCTGTAGCGCGGCGAGCGCGTCCGTGCCCGCGCCTACGGGCTCGGCGCCAACGATCGCGCTCTTCGGCCGGCCGGCGACGAACACGAGCTCGGCGTCTTTCAGAGCGCGGGCGGCCGTCTTGCCATCGGCCGCAAGCCGTGTGTCGGAAGCGCACAGGCACGCGAGCGAGGCTCCGGAGCGCTTGAACGCCTCGGCCATCTCCTTGACCGACGCAAACCCGTCATTGCTGATTGCTGCGATGCCGCCCGCTTCGAACAAGCTCTTCGCGAACATCGCCTGCTCGCCGAAGTCGGCCGCCGTGCCGAGGTTGGCGAGAAAGATTTGCGGCCGCTTGCCCTTGGCGGCGGCCGCGTCGGCGGCATCGCGCAGCCGCTCGAACGGTTCGGCGACGCGAATGCGCGGCAGCGCCTCTACCGTGACCTTCGGATCGATCCCGGGCGCCGCCGGTCGCGGCACATCGAGCACGGCGACGGGCGGCTCGTTCAGATCGGGATATTCGCTGGTCCCGGTGATGGCCTCCGTGCGATGCGCCACGTCGCGGGCGCGCGCCTCGCGCACCGGGGCGACGGCGCGCTGGATCAGGCCCGAGGCGAGGGCGGCGGCGAGGCCGCCCGCCTTCTCGGTCTTCTGGAACAGCTTCCATGCGGCGGCGGCAAGCTTCTCCGTCAAATCCTCGATCGCCCCCGCGCCGGCGCCGGGATCGGCTACCCGGTGCAGGTTCGTCTCCTCCAGGAGAATGAGTTGGGTGTTGCGCGCGATGCGCCGCGCCAAACGATCGGGCAGTCCGAGCGCCGCGCTATGGGGCTGCACGGTGATCACGTCCGCGCCACCGAGGCCGGCGGCGAAGGCCGCGACCGTCGCGCGCAGCCAGTTGACGTAAGGATCCCGCCGGGTGGTCATGCGCCACGCGGTCTCCGCGTGCAGCCGGATCGGTTGGGGGACAAGGCCTGCAGCTTCCTCCAGCCGCGCCCACAGCTTGCGCATGGCGCGGAACTTCGCGAGCGAGAGGAACTGGTCGGCGTCGGCCGCGAGCATGAACGCGATCTGCCGCCGGCCCGCGTCGAGATCGACGCCGGCCGCCTCCAGTCCGCGCCAGTAGGCCACGGCCGCGCCGAGCGCAAAGGCGAGCTCCTGCGCCTCCGCGCCGCCGGCATCGTGGATCGCGCGTCCGTCGGCGAGAAAGGCCTGACCACGGAAGCCGCCGGGCAGAAGCGCGGCCACGAACCGCGCGCGCCGAGTAACCGCGGCGTCAGCCGGCTCGGCGAGCTCGCCGGCGCTGGTGAGTGTGCCGAGCGGATCGAAGCCAAGAGATAGATCGAGCTTGTCGGCGGCGATGCCGCGTTTCTTGGCAAGTGCCAGGATCGCCTCTGCGGCTTCCCAATCGCGGCTTGCGGCTTCGAGGCGGATGGCGATGGCGGCAAGATCGATTTCGGTAAGCGCGTGAGCGAAGGTGTTGGCGTCGATTTCCGCGAGTCCGTATCCGTTCGCGGCCGGCGCCCCCGCGACGACAAGTGCCAGCCCAGTGGCGCCGTTCGTTAGGTCTTCCAGCGCTTCGGCGTTCGCCGCCGCCGCATCCGGATGGTCGACCCGCTGCATCACGGTCCACGGCGTTCCCGCGGGCCGGCCGGCGATGGCGCGGGCGCCGGGCGCGCGCTCGTGGATCGGCTCGATCGGCACGCCGTCGCGCGTTTTCGCGACCAGGCGTTCGTAGGGCATTCCCTTCAGGGCGCGCTCGACCAGTGCCAGCCAGTCTTTGCGGCTGGCAGGGGGAAACGCGGCGGTGAGCGAAAGGTCGGCCATGGCGTCTCTACGTCGCCCACCGCTTAGCGATGGTCAACCTCGGCGAAGCGCGCGATTCCGCTGCGGTCGAGGCGCGCAAGCGCGTCGCGCACCCGAACCCCGTTCACCACGAGATCGGGCGCGATCTCGGCGAGCGGCACCAGCACGAATGCCCGCTCCAGCAGGCGCGGATGGGGAATCTCCAGATCCGCCTCGCGGATCGTGAGATCGTCGTAGGCCAAGATGTCGATATCGAGGGTGCGGGGGCCGAAGCGGGTCTCCTGCGGCCGGTCGCGTCCCTGTGCGCGCTCGATGGCGAGCGCGGCAGTGAGCACCGAACGCGGCACTAGTTTCGTGGTGGCCCGTACCACCTGGTTGAGGTAGCGCCCCTGCGGCACCGGCCCCCACGGGTCGGTCTCGTAGATCGCCGACTGGGCCACCGGCCGGATCGCGTGCTGCGCCAGCGCGATCTTGCCGCGCGCGAGATGATCCGCCCGCTCGCCGAGGTTGGAGCCGAGCGCGAGATAGACCTCAGCCATCGCGACGGCGCTCGACCGTGGCCGCCACGTGGTCGATGGTGGCCGGCACCGGCGCCGAGGGCTTGCGCACCGTGACGCGCACGACGCGCGCCGACGAAAAATGCGCGAGCACGGCGGCCGCCACGTGCGCCGCCGCCGCCTCGATCAGATAGAAGCGCCGCTCGTGGAACGCGGCTTCGGCCACCGCAATCACCTCGCCGTAGTCGAGGGTGTCGGCGAGCTGATCGGTGCGCGCGGCCTTTTCCACGTCGACCTCGAGGGAGAGATCGAGGACGAAGCGCTGGCCGTGCTTGGCCTCGTCCTCGCCGACGCCGTGGCGGGCGAACGAGACGAGGCCCACGATCTCGATCACGCCCCTCATCGGCCGCCCCCGCGGATCGCCTCGGCGATCCTGAGCGCCTGCACGTGCGCCGCCACGTCATGCACCCGCACGATGGCGGCGCCCGCGAGCGCCGCGATCACGCTCGCGGCAACGGTGCCGGGGAGGCGACCGTCGGGCTCGCTCGGCGACAGCCGGGCGATGAAGCTCTTGCGCGAGACGCCGATCAGGAGCGGAAACCCGAGCGCGGCGAACGTCTCGAGTCGCGCCAGGATCGTCAGGTTCTGTTCTAGCGTCTTGCCGAAGCCGATGCCCGGGTCGAGCACGATGCGATCCGGCCGGATGCCGGCCGCCGCTGCGCGGTCGATCGCGCGGGCAAAGAAGGTCGAGATCTCGGCAAGGATGTCGACCCCGGGGTCCGCCTTTTCGCGGTTGTGCATGATCACCACCGCGGCGTCGTGGGCGGCGACCACGGCGGCCATGCCAGGATCGCGTGCAAGACCCCACACGTCGTTCACGATGCTTGCGCCGGCCTTGAGCGCGTCTTCGGCGACCGCCGCCTTGCAGGTGTCGACCGAGATCGGTGCCCCGGTCGCCGCCGCCAGGCCCGCGATCACCGGCAGCACGCGGGCAAGCTCCGTTTCGACGTCCACCGGCTGGTGGCCGGGGCGGGTGGACTCGCCGCCCACGTCCACGATGTCGGCACCTTCGCCAACGAGCTGGAGGCCGGCGGTGATCGCCGCATCCGCCGTCGGATAACGCCCGCCGTCGGAAAAAGAATCAGGCGTCACATTGACGATCGCCATGACGAGCGTGCGGCCGCCGATGGGCAGCTTATGGCCGCGGGCGTCGAGCGCGCGTGATTTCGGTGCATCCAGCATGGCCAAGGTCGGCCTATGAAGCGCAGCCGGGGGCAAAAAGGCAAGCCGCTAGAAACCGCGGCGTCTTGCCGGTCGGATCAGTAGCTGATCTTCAACGGTAGCGCGCGTGCCTCGGCGATCCACCGTTTCACCAGCTTCTCGCTCGGCAGCAGACGCACCAGCTTCTTGCGCGCGTTTGCCTCGGCCATCGCCTGCGCCAGCTTCGCCGGATTGCGGTACTTGAGCTCGCGTACGGTGTCGACGCCGGCTGCCTGCAAGAGCTCGGCGTACTCGCCGCCCACGCCCTTGATGCGCATGCGGTCGGCGGCATTTGCCCATTTCAGGATGGTGGCGCCGTCGATGCCGGTCTTGGCGATGAGCGCCTGGCGGCCACGCGGATCCTTCGCCGCTTCCAACAGGCGCGTGGTGGTGCGGATGCGCGCGGCCTTCAGCTTGGCGGCGAAGCCGGCGTCGATGCTGTCGATTCTGTCGATCGGGTAGGACAGGGCAAGCCTCGAATTCGGTTTGGGCGCGGCTTAGTTACCGCTCGCTTGCCGGATTGGCGAACGATTATGGGCAATGGATTTCGGAGAGCACAAGCGCTGTTCAAAAAACTTTTTTGCGGCCTCGACAAGCTCGCCGTTTCGTGCTTGTGCGCGCCGCGGGGCGTGCGAAATTATTTTTCGCGCCGAGGCGCGCGGCGGGGGCGCCGATGTGGTGCCGTCGACGGTGACGCGGGCCGACCCCGTGTTGCGCAAGGTTGCGTTGCACCGTGGCGAGACCGGCCGGCTGGCGCTGGGGCGAGACAGTAATCCCCGCCCCAGCTCCCTTGCTTTTCCCGCCGCCGTAGGCGTGAAATAACCGTCAATAGTCATAACGTATCTCCACGAACTAGTTGCAGAACCGTGCTAATTTGCTAGCCTTGCGCTCACGGAAACGTGATGCGGCGCTGCTCACGAACTCGACGCACGGCGGTCGGACGCTCGAATGCGCTGTCTCCCCAACGCCCGCATCGTCGTCCTCGATGGCGACGCGCGCAGTCGCGTGCTGGTCTGCGCCGGGCTGACCGAGCTCGGGCTCACGCAGGTGGTGCCGGCCGGCAGTGCCAGGGAGGCGCGACAGCTCGCTGCCGAGCGGCCGATTGATCTGTGCGTCGTCGATCCGCGCGCGATCGGCCCCGAGTCTCGGACCAAGGTTTTCCCCAACCCTTTTCACGACGACGCAACGCCGGCGATCCTGGTCGCCGCCGAGACCTCGGTGGTGACGCTGGAAGCGGCGGCGGCGGCCGGCTACCGCGCGGTGATCGGGTTTCCCGTGGTGCCGCGCCTGCTCTACCGGCGCATCGGGTCGATCCTGCAGAAGGCGCGGCGCACGGCGCGGAACGCGGGCTAGCGGCGAGAGACCTTCCGGCCGCTTGCGCCGCCGCGTTGGATTGCTAGCTTCGCTGCAAATGACCGCATCGCTTGCCGCGACCCTTGCCCACATCGACCGCGACCTCGAGAAAAGCCTGGAGCGGCTGTTCGCGCTTCTGCGCATTCCGAGTGTCTCCACCGATCTCGCTTTCAAGTCGCAGTGCCGCGCCGCCGCAGATTGGCTTGCGCGTGAATTGAGCAGCCTCGGCTTCGATGCGAGCGTGCGTCCGACCACGGGCCATCCCATGGTGGTGGCGCACGGCCGCGGCCGCGCCAGCGGTCCGCACGTCCTGTTCTATGGCCACTACGACGTGCAGCCGCCGGATCCCTTGGAGCTTTGGCAATCGCCGCCGTTCGAACCCCGCGTCGTTGCCCGGCCGGACGGCGTGCGGCACATCGTCGGACGGGGTTCGGCCGACGACAAAGGCCAGCTCATGACCTTCGTCGAGGCGTGCCGCGCCCTCGCCGCGACCGGCGGCCTGCCGCTGCCGATCACGATCCTGCTGGAAGGCGAGGAGGAGGCCGGCAGCCCTTCGCTCAAGCCGTTTCTGGACGCGCACCGCGACGAGCTGAGGGCCGATGTGGCGCTCGTCTGCGACACGGATATGTGGGACGCCGACACCCCGGCTGTCACCACCATGCTGCGTGGGCTCGTGCTCGAGGAGGTGATCGTGCGCGGGGCGGCGCACGATCTGCATTCTGGCCTATTTGGCGGCGCCGCGGTGAATCCGATCCGCACCCTCGCACACATCCTCGCCGATCTGCATGATGGCGAGGGCCGCGTGGCCGTCCCTGGGTTCTATGACGGCGTCGGCGAGCTCGACGCCGAGATCAAGGCCCAGTGGTCGGCGCTTACCTTCGACGAGCGGCGCTTTCTCGCGGACATAGGCCTGTCGGTCCCCGCTGGAGAGCGGGGCCGCGGCGTGCTTGAGCAGATCTGGTCGCGGCCGACCTGCGACGTGAACGGCATCGTCGGCGGTTACACCGGCGAGGGTTCCAAGACCGTGATTCCGGCACGGGCTTCGGCGAAGGTCTCGTTTCGCCTGGTCGGCGATCAGGATCCGCTCAAGGTGCAGGAGGCCTTCCGCGCCTTTGTCCGCGCGCGTCTCGGGCCCAACGACAAGGCCGCCTTTCTCTCCCATGGCGCGAGCCCGGCATTGCGACTGCCGCTGTCATCGCCGTATCTCGCAAAAGTCCGCGCGGCGCTCGCGGACGAGTGGCGGCGGCCGGCCGTGCTCAAGGGCTCGGGCGGCTCGATCCCCATCGTCGGCGCCTTCAAGCGCGAGCTCGGCATGGATTCGCTCCTGGTCGGCTTCGGCCTCGACGACGACCGCATCCATTCGCCGAACGAGAAGTATGACCTGAAGTCGT
Source organism: Xanthobacteraceae bacterium (assembly GCA_035601815.1). GTDB lineage: Bacteria > Pseudomonadota > Alphaproteobacteria > Rhizobiales > Xanthobacteraceae > DATNNN01. The sequence continues at coordinate 14,334 of DATNNN010000047.1, forward strand.
TCCACAAAGGCGCCCGTTCATGGGCGCGCGTTCTCGCCGCGCTCGCTGGGTGATTACAGGCGAAGCTCGGCGAGGCCGGCGAGGTCGAAGACCACGGCGCGTGGTCGCGCCTCGGGATATTCATCGGCGGCACGGCCGCGGTTGATCCAGATTGCCGCGAGTCCGGCGTCGCTGGCGCCCGCCACGTCCCAGCGGTTTGACGATACGAAGGCGATGTCGGCCGCCGGCACGCCGATCGCGCCGATCGCGAGTTCGTACACCGCGCGCCGCGGCTTGTAGGTCTTGATCGCGTCGACCGAGATCACGTGGTCGAGGAAAGGAGCGAGGCCGGCCGCCGCGACGGCGGCGTTCAGCATGGCGGGCGACCCATTCGACAGGATCGCGGTGGTGTGGCCCTGTTCCTTGAGCGCGGCGAGCGCGGTGCGGGCATCGGGAAAGGCATCGAGCTCGCGATAGGCTTCGAGCAGCGACGCCTTTATGCGCCGGTCGACGTGGGGAAAGCGGGAGAGCGCGAAGTCGAGGGCGCGTTTGGTGAGCGTCCAGAAGTCGTCGTAGCGATCCCGCAGCGTGAGATTCCAGGCGTATTCGAGCTGCTTGGTTCGCCACAGCTCCGACAGGCGATCGGCGTCCGGCCCGATGCGGGCGCGCTGCCGCGCAATCGCCGCATGAACGTCGAACAGCGTTCCATAGGCATCGAAAACAAAAGCGCGGATCATGCCCGGCGCTCCGCGCCGCGGTTCACGGGTGCCGGTCGGCACCTTGTGCCTCCGCCGACTTGTCGGTGACCGGCGGATAGGACCACGTCGTCACATACGAGCGCCCGCGCAGGTCGTAGGCGCGCGCCAGCACCACGCCGTCCCGCTCCACCTCGGCGACGATGGGCGCGTCGAGCTCGGCACAGTAGAAGGTGCCCAGCGAAATGGCGAAATCGGCGCCCGGCGCCTCGTTGGCCACGTCGAAGCCCGGCCCAAGCTCGACCAGAAGGGTCTGCGTCGGGCCACAGACCGCCACCCTCCAGCGTCGGCCGCGGGGCGGCGTCACGTGCCCCTCTTCAAGACGGTCGCGCAGCGTTTCGGCCGCTTCCTTCAGGCCGAGGCCCCAGTAATCGATCATGTAGCGATCGTCGGCGCCGCGCAGGCCGCCGGCCACGCGGTTGAACTGCGCGTATTGATAGGGGTGCATGCGCGCGAGGTCGTAGACCGATAGGCCCACCGAGGCGGCGAGTACGGCTGCCACTGCGGCTGTGGCAAGACGGGATCGGACGGCGAGGAAGCGGATGATGTAAGCGCCCGCAAGCCCGGCAATGATCGCGAGCGGCGGAATTACGAACAGAAAATGCCGCACGCCGTTGTAAACGACCGGCCGCGTCGCGACGACGAGGGCGATCGGCAGGACCGCGGTGGTCACCATCAGTGCGAGCCCCGCCCGCCGCCACGGCTCCAGATTGCCGCGCCACACGGCGACCAATGCGCCCGCGAGTCCCGCGATCGCCAGCACCACGAAGCCTTCGGGCAATTTGAGGAGCAGAAGCTTCGGCACGTAACTGCGCGGCATCTCCGGAATTAGCACCAGCATGCCGTCGAACAGTTCCTGCCACGGCTTCTCCCAGAAGTGCGAGTAGTACTGCAATGCGCGAACCGGATTGAGCGGCGCCAGGACCCCCCAGGGCCACACCACCGCCATCACGGCGTAGGCGAGCGGCAGCGCCAGCGCGAGGCGTCCCACCAGCGTCGCCATCCGCACCGTCGCGGCACGTGCGCCGAGCCGCTTGATCTCCGTGAACAGCAGGACAGCGCCGCCGATGACCGCGAACAATAGTGCGATTCCACCAATCACCCGTGTTCCGATGGTGAGCCCGAGCGCGAGTCCGAACAGCACGATCGTGCTGGCGCGCGGTCGCGGATGCTCCTCGAAGGCGCGCATGCAGGCGTAAAGGAGGAACGCCATCGCCACCGCGAACGGAATGTCCTTTGGATTGATGAACATGTGGCCGTAGTACAGCGACGTGCTTGCCAAGAGCGCGAGCGCGATCAGGCCGGCCACCGCACCGGCGAGCCGGCGCGCCGTGCGCCACACGATGAAGAGACCGGTGATGCCTACGAGCGCGCCGAGCAGCCGGCGGATCTCGAAAACATCCATGGGCACGAGCTTGCTGAGCGCCGCCGCGGCGAGGTCGAAACCGCCGCCGTAGTAGAACAAATTGTAGTGCGAGAATGCGCGGAGGTCCGTGAACCCGGACGCGTAGTAGGAAAGCAGAAGCTCGCCGTACTTCCAGTGGGCATAATCGTCCCAACCCAGCCCATAGTCGTCATAGGTCAGGAACGAGATCACCAGCACTCCGACGATCAGCGCCGCCGCGGCGGCGTCGGCCGGCGCGGCTAGGATGCGCGCGAAGAACTGCGGGATGCGCATGGGAATCGGGCGATCAATCGTTGGTCAGAATGCAGGCTCGTTGGCGTCGCCCGCGCCACCACCTAGACGGCGATTGAGGCCGGATTTCAGCAAGTAGCCGGGGCACGCACAAGCATGCACCTGTGCAGCGCAACATGCACTGCACGCGATGCAAACCTACGGTGATTGGTCTAACGAAAGGCGTAGCGCTTAGCCTGCCTTGGCGGCGAGTTCGGCCACGTACTCCCAGTTCACCAGGTTGTCGACGAAGGCCTTGAGATAGTCCGGCCGGCGGTTGCGGTAGTCGATGTAGTAGGAGTGCTCCCACACGTCGCAGCCGAGAATCGGCGTGGCGCCGTGCACCAACGGATTCTCGCCGTTGGGGGTCTTCATGATGGCGATCTTGCCACCCTTGACCGCAAGCCAGCACCAGCCCGAGCCGAACTGGGTGACGCCCGCCTGGGCGAACTCTTCCTTCATCTTCTCGACCGAGCCGAGGTCGGAGACGATGCGCTTTTCCAGCGCCCCGGGAATGTTGCCGCCGCCTTTGGGCTTCATCCATTTCCAGAAGTGGGTGTGATTGTAGTGCTGGCCGGCGTTGTTAAAGACCGCCGGGTTCTTTCCGAAGGAGGCTTTGACCACCTCTTCGACGGGCTTTCCTTCCCACTCGGTGCCGGCAAGCGCCTTGTTGCCGTTGTCGACGTAAGCCTTGTGGTGCTTGTCGTGGTGGTACTCGAGTGTCTCGCGCGACATGTAGGGGGCAAGCGCGTCGTGTGGATAAGGCAGGTCCGGCAGCGTGAAGGCCATGGTTCTTCTCCCGTTCACCGAATAGATACGCCGACCGGCTCTATGCAGCAATGTGCCGCCGATTCGCCCATATCTTGCCGGAGGTTGACGACAAGAAAAGCGGTAATCCCTTGCGGGGGGCGCAGTGGAGAACCTGATCGAATGCCTGTGTTTATAGTGCTTCTCGGAATACTCACCGCGCTCGCGGGCTTCGCGGCGCTGGCTTTCGGTATCCAGAATTGGGCCTTCGGTATCGGCAATACGCTGATTGCCAGCGGCAGCATCGCCGCCGTGGGCGGCCTCCTCCTCGTCGGATTGGGGCTCGTGCTTCGTTCGCTGCGGGTGCTGGCCGAGCGCATCGACAACCTAACGCCTGCCATCTCCGGCGAGTTCCAGGTGCCGCTGCTGCCGCAGGAACTGCCGCTCCAGGCTGAAATGCCCGTCCCGCTGCCGCCCATGCGCGAGCCGATCGTGGACGACGAAGACGAAGAGCCCGTGCGCGAAGTCGCCTATCGGCGCGATGAACAGTTCAAGCGCGTCCGCGAGGCCGCCTCGCGGATCACCGAGGAGCCGAAGCCACAGCGTATCGAGCGCCCCGCGCCGGCGACGACTGCCGACGAACCGCTCGAGCAGGACGCGCCCGCGCCGAGCCGCGAGCAACGCCGCGCCTGGCCGCCGCGCACGGCGATGCGTCTTGAAGAGGCCGCCGAGAAAAAGAAGAGCTGGCCATTCGATCGGCCACCCGCCGCGCCGCAGCAGCGGGCTTATACGCCCGCACCTGCTCCGGCCCCCGAACCTGAACCCGAGCCCAAGCCCGAACACGAACCTGAACCCGCACCCGCCACCGCTGCTGCGACCGTCGCGGTCATGCGCTCGGGAATTATCAGCGGTATGGCGTACACGCTCTATGCCGACGGCTCGATCGAAGCCGAGCTTCCGCTCGGCACCGTGCGCTTCGGTTCGGTGGAGGAGCTGCGCGCTCACGTGGCGCGGACCGGCGCCGATGCCGACACCGAGTTCAGCGGACGGGCGCCGGCTTCCTGACGGACGTCAAGCCGGCTCCGGCCGGTTGACCAGCCAGATTCCGAACGCGACCAGCGCGAGCGCCGCGATGAGCAGCGCGCTCACGCGCTCGCCCAGGAGCAATGCGCCGAAGCTCACGGAAAACACCGGCGTCAGGAAGGTGAACGCCGACAGGCGCGTCGCCGGATAGATGCGCACCAGCACGAACCATCCGAGGTAGGACGCAAACGCAACGATCACGATCTGGAAAGCAAGTGAGCCCAGCACGATCGGTGTCGGAGAGAAAAAACCGAGCTCGCCGAACAAGGGCGCGAGTACGGTGAGGGCCACACCTGACACCGCAAGTTGATAGGCCAGCGTCTTTTCCGGAGCGATGCGCGCGAGCTTGGTCGCCTTGATGACGATCGTGGTGCCGGCCCACAGCATTGCCGCGACCAGCATCATGGCGTCGCCGATGAGGGCGCGCGTCGTCGGCAGCGACAGACCGTCGGACACGGCGAGGACCACGCCCGCGAAGGCGCAGATCAATCCGACCAGCTGCATGCGCCGGATGCACTCGCCCGGCACGAAAAGGTGGGCACCCAGCGCCACGAAGAAGGGCGCCGTGTAGAGGAACACGGTGCTGCGGGCGACCTCGGTGAAGACCAGGCTCCAGTAGATCAATGCAAACTCCGCGGCGAACATCGCGCCGGCGATGAGCCCGGCAACGAGGGTGCCGTCCCGCTGGAACAGTGGGATGCCCCGCAGCCGTGACCAGCCGAGCAGCAGGACGATCGCTCCCAGCGAGCGCAGCCCGCACTGAAATGCGGGAGAGATGCCCGTGTTCGCGACCTTGATGGTGACCTGCTGAAACGCCCACAGCGCGCACAGCGCCGTGATGGTCGCCATGGCAACGGGGTCGAGCCGATCTCGCTCCGTCATTCGTTCACGCGGCACCCACGGTGGCGAGCGCGAACACCTGCGTGAGCGCGACCTCCTCGAGCCGATCGAAGCGGCCGGCGGCCCCGCCGTGGCCCGCGTCCATATTGGTCTTCAGCCAAATCGGCTTGGCCCCGGTCTCGTGCGCGCGCAGCCGCGCCACCCATTTCGCCGGCTCCCAATAGGTGACGCGCGGATCGGACAGGCCGGCGAGCACGAGCAGCGCCGGATAGGCCTGTCTGCGTATGTTGTCATAGGGCGAGTAGCCGCGGATGCGGCGGAATGCCTCCGCGTCGGTGATCGGATTTCCCCATTCGGGCCATTCCGGTGGCGTCAGCGGCAGGGTGTCGTCGAGCATGGTGTTGAGCGCGTCAACGAACGGCACCTCCGCGATCACACCGGCAAAAAGATCGGGCCGCTGATTGTTGACGACGCCCATGAGGAGCCCGCCCGCCGAGCCGCCGTGCGCGATGATGCGGCCGGCTGACGTGAAGCGTTCGCGAATGAGATGCTCGCCGGCGGCGATGAAGTCGGAGAAGGTATTCTCCTTGTGGACAAGCTTGCCCTCCCGATACCAGCGCCAACCCCTCTCGGTGCCGCCGCGCACGTGGGCGATCGCCACGACGAAGCCGCGGTCGACGAGCGAGAAGCGGTTGGAGTTGAATGACGCCGGAATGGCGAAGCCGTAGGCCCCATAGCCATAGAGCAGGAGCGGCGCCTTGCCGTCGATGGCCACCTCCTTGCGATGCAGGAGCGAGATCGGAATGGTCTCGCCGTCCTTCGCCGGCGCCAAGATGCGCCGCGTGACGTATTTCGCTGGGTCGTGGCCGGAGGGAATTTCCTGGCGCTTGCGCAACACGCGCGCGCGCGTCCCCATGTCGTAGTCCCACACCTCGCTCGGTGTGGTCATCGACGAATAGGAGAAGCGCAGCGTGTCGGTGGCGAACTCAAAGCCGGGATCGAAGCCGAGCGAATAGGCCTCCTCGGCGAACGCGATGGTGTGGTCGGTGCCGTCGGCAAGACGCCGCACGATGATGCGCGGCAGGCTATCGGCGCGCTCGAGGCGCACCAGCCAATCGCGGAAGACGGCGACGTCGAGGATAAGGGTACCGGGCCGGTGCGGGATCAGCTCGCGCCAGTTTTCGCGCCCAGGCGCGGCTTCGGGCGTCAGCATGACCTTGAAGTCCTCCGCGCCGTCGGCGTTGGTCTCGATGACGAGCGTGGGTTTGCCCTCGAGCGAAGGATGATGCTCCACGCCGTAGCGCTCGCCCACCTTGCGCGGCGCGACCAATCGCGGTTCGGCATCCGGCTTGGCGAGATCGACGAGCCGAACCTCCGACGTTTCGTTGTCGCCGACGGCGATCGCGGCGAAGCGGCGGGCATGCAGATCATGGACGCTGACGAAAAAGCCCTTGTCCTTCTCCTCGTAGATCAGGCGGTCGTCGGCAACCGGGGTGTCGAGCCGGTGCAAATAGACGCGCGACGGCCGGTGCTCGTCGTCGAGGCGGACGTAATAGAAGGCGCTGCCGTCGGCGGTCCACACCACCGAGCCAGCCGCATTGGGAACAACATCCCCGAGTTCTTTGCCGGCCGCCACGTCGCGCACGCGGATGGTATAGAACTCGCCCCCCGCGTCGTCCGCCGACCAGGCAAGCAGGCGGTGGTCGCGGGTATGGCGTACCTCGCCGAGCTGAAAATAGGCGTGGCCTTTGGCGAGCGCGTCGCCGTCGATCAACAGCTCATCCTGCCCGCCGCGCGCCGGCGCGCGGCAGAACAGCGGATGCTGCCCACCATCACGGAAGCGCACGAAGTAGGTGAAGTCACCGTCCTTCGCCGGCACGGTGGAGTCGTCCTCTTTGATCCGCGCACGCATCTCGGCGACGAGGCCACGCTTCAGGCTCTCGTACGGCGCAAATCCGGCTTCGGCGTATTTGTTCTCGGCTTCGAGATACGTGCGGATCGCCGGGTCGAGCTTGGCGGGATCCCGCATCACCTCGCGCCAGTTGGGGTCGCGCAGCCAGGCATATTCGTCGATCAGACGCTCGCCATGAACGATTCGCTCTGTCGGCCGGCGTTCGGCAATAGGCGGCGCGGGCTTAGCGCCCGCCTTGTCAGCTCCCACCTTTGCCCTCGTCGGGCATGAGCTTGAGCGCGCAGCCGTTCATGCAGTAGCGCAATCCCGTGGGGTTCGGTCCGTCGTCGAACACATGGCCTAGATGGGCCTCGCAGGCGGCGCAGCGCACTTCCGTGCGGCGCATGAACAGCGAGCGGTCCTCATGCTCGGCCACCGCGCCCTTGTCGGCGGGGGCGTAGAAGCTCGGCCAGCCCGAGCCGGAATCGAATTTGGTGTCGGAGGTGAACAGCGGATTGCCGCAGCTCACGCACACGTACATGCCTTTGCGCTTCTCATCGAGATAGGGCCCGGTCCCCGGCCGCTCGGTGCCGTGCTCGCGGGTCACATGATATTGCTCGGGAGAGAGCTCTTTGCGCCATTCGGCGTCGGATTTCACGACCTTGGGACGGGATTCGGACATGGGTCGCCTCCGGGCTAGGACTGAGAAGTAGCCATGCGGGTCACCCGGTGCAAGCCGCCCGCACCCGCGCCTGGCAGGCGCCGGGCGCCCGCCCGACCATCGACGGCGATAAAGACGACGCGGCCTAAGCTGCCTTGGCGAGAACCGTGCGCGCGTCGGCGCGGATGCGCTCGACCATAGAGCGAAAGCCGTTCGAGCGTTGCGGCGTCAGGTGCTCGCGCAGGCCGAGCCGCTCGAACACGGCGATCGCGTCGGTGTCGAGGATCTTGCTCGCCGGCTGACCCGAATAGAGCGCGAACAGGATCGCG
>DATNNN010000048.1:0-2950 GCA_035601815.1 Xanthobacteraceae bacterium
TCGGAATAGAGCGTGCCCCCGATGCGTGCGCCGGTCTCGTCGGCGATGCGTTGCAGAAGCCGTGGGTCCGAGATGTTCTCCAGGAATACCGCGGGAATCCTCTGCCTCCGGATCTGGCGGATGATCGCGGCCACGTCCTTGGCCGACGCCTCGGCGTCGGTGGAGACGCCTTGCGGCGCGATGAACTGCACGCCATAGGCGGCGCGGAAATAGCCGAAGGCGTCGTGGGACGTGATGATCCGTCGCCGCTCCGGCTCGATCCTGGCGACCTCGGCCTTCACCTCGGCCTCGAGCGCATCGAGCTGGGCGAGATAGTCGCGGGCGTTCTTCTCGTAGGTCGCGCGGCCGGCGGGATCGACCGCGATCAACCCGTCGCGCACGTTCGTCACGTAGATCTTCGCGTTCGCCACCGACTGCCACGCATGCGGGTCGGGACCGTGCTCGGCCTTGTGGCCGCTGCGCTCGGCTGCCTCGATGGGTGCTATTCCCTTGGTCGCCGTCACGACCGCGGCGCGGCTGCCCGCCGCCTTCACCAGGCGGTCGATCCAGCCCTCGAGGCGCAGCCCGTTGGTGAACACGACCTTGGCCGCCGCGAGCTTCTTCGCGTCGGACGGCGACGGCGAATAGACGTGGGCGTCGCCGTTGGGGCCGACCAGGACCTCCAGCGCGACGCGGTCGCCGCCGACGTTCTTCACGAAATCGCCGAGGATCGAGAAGGTCGCGACGACCAGCACTTTCTCCTGCGCCGACGCGGCAATCGCGCCCGCCAGAACCGCGAGCGCGGCGAGTATGGTTCGCAGGCGCATCAAACCCTCCTCAAGCTTCCAGATGCCGGCCCGGCACCAGGCGGCGGCGCAGCCCGCCGACCGGTCCGAGCACGACGGAAACGGCATAGACCGCGCCGGCGGTGAGAATGATCGCAGGGCCCGCCGGCACGCCCGCGTGATACGAGACGAGAAGCCCGACGATCCCCGAGAGGATCGCCGCACCGATCGCGATCGCGATCATGCGCGTGATATCGGTGGCCCAGAAGCGCGCGGTGGCCGCCGGCAGCATCATCAGCCCGACGGCGAGCAGCGTGCCGAGCGCATGGAAGCCGCCGACGAGGTTGATCACCATCAGCGTCAGAAAGGCGAAATGCACGGGCGCGCCGGCGCGGCTCACCGAGCGCAGGAACAGGGGATCGACGCACTCCAGCACGAGCGGCCGCCAGCTCACCGCCAGCACCAGGAGCGTGACGGTGGCGATGCCGGAGAGCAGGTAGAGCGTCGCGTTGTCCAGCGCGAGCACGGTGCCGAACAGGATATGGAGGAGATCGACGTTCGAACCCTTGAGTGACACGATGGTGACGCCGAGCGCGAGCGAAACGAGATAGAACGCCGCGAGCGACGCGTCTTCCTTCAGCTGCGTGGCGCGCGCGATAAATCCGGCGCCGACCGCCACCGTCACGCCGGCGACGATGCCGCCCAGCGTCATGGCGAACAGGTCGAGCCCCGCCACGAGAAAGCCGAGCGCCGCCCCGGGCAGGATCGCGTGCGCCATGGCATCGCCCGTGAGGCTCATCCGCCGCAGCATGAGAAACACGCCCACCGGCGCTCCGCCGAGAGCCAACGCGAACACGCCGACCAGCGCCCGGCGCATGAACTCGAATTCGGCGAACGGAGCGATCAGCGCGTCGTAGAGCATCTAGGCCGCGTCCTCGCAGACCGCGGCATCGTCGTGGAAAACCTCGCACATGCGGCGCGCACTGAGGAGATTCTCCGGGGTGAGCACCTCAAGGGTCTGCCCCCAGGCCACCGGCTCGCGCGCAAGCAGAAGCGTCTCGGGGAAGCGAGCGCGCACTAGCTCGATGTCGTGCAGCACCGCGAGCACCGTGCGCCGCTCCCCGTGCCAGCGGCGCACGAGGTCGAGGAGATCGGAAACGGTTTTCGCGTCGAGCGCCGCGAACGGCTCGTCGAGCAGGATGACCTGGGCGTCCTGCAGCAAGAGCCGCGCGAACAGCGCCCGCTGCATCTGGCCGACCGAGAGCGTGCCGATGGCGCGACTCTCGAAGCCGGCAAGGCCCACCGCCGAGATCGCCTGGTCGAGGCGGACGCGGTCGGCGCGGCCGATACCGCCGGTGAGCCCGGCGCTCCGCCATAGGCCCATGGCCACGAGATCGTAGACACTGATGGGGAAGGAGCGATCGATCTCGGCGGCCTGCGGCAGATAGCCGATGTCGCGAACCCGCACGCGCCCGAGTTCAATCTTGCCGGCGAGCGGCCGCAACGCGCCCACGATGCCCTTGAGCAGCGTCGTCTTGCCGGCGCCATTCGGCCCCACGACCGCGAGCAGCGCCCCCTCTTCCACCGCGCCGTTCAAATGATGGACGGCCGGGTGGCGGTCGTAGCCCAGCGTCAGATCGCGAAAGGCGAGAGCTGCCGTCATGCGTTCAGCCCGTTGCCCACAGCACCGCGGCCCACAACAGAGCGGCAAGCCCAACAGCGCCGACGAGGCGCTGTGCGGCAGAGAGTCGCAGAAGCGACGGCGGTGATTGGATCGGGTGGATGTGATCGGTGCGGTCGTGCATGGGCGTTACAATGTATCAATTGATAGATAGCGCAGGTGGCGCGGCATGTCGAGCAGGGGAAATTCAAACCTTTAGCGGGCCCGGCGCCAGGCGCTTCGGGTCGAAGCGATCCATGTCCTCGAGCAATTGCACGAAGGCGCGCGCGCCGTGATCGAGCGCCCGCTCGCCCTTATCGCCGGTGGCGAGCGTCGCATCGCCCACAGCGCCCGCCGGATTCAGGTCCTGAGTCATCCAGCCGAAACCCGCCGGACGATAGGCGCGGAGCTGGGCGAACTCCTTCTCCATCGCGAGCGTTGCCGGCACGAAGTTGCCGGCCTTGTCCTTGCGCACGGTCTCCGGCCGGCCGGCAAGCATGATCGAGGTCTCGATGTCGCCGCCGTG
>DATNNN010000049.1:0-25364 GCA_035601815.1 Xanthobacteraceae bacterium
TCCCCATTTCCACAACGAGCCCGGCGTCGGTTCCGTGCGCATCGGCGCCAGGGAATTCATGTGCGTCGGCGCCAAGCCCCCCTTCGACCATCCCCACGTCTTCCTCGACATGGGCGACGCCACCGAGATCGTTTGCCCCTACTGCTCGACCCTCTTCGTGTACGACCCCTCGCTTCCCCCCGGCGCCGCCGACCCGGCGGAATGCGCGCTGACCCCCGCCGACGCTTGAGCCGCTGATCCATGGCCCGCACGCGCACGGTGGTCGTGGCGGGCGCCGGGATCGGCGGGCTCGCCGCAGCGATCGGCCTCGCCCGGGCACGCTTCCGGGCGCTGGTGCTGGAGCGCGCCGACGCATTGGAAGATATCGGCGCCGGCATCCAGCTCTCGCACAACGCCACCCGCGCGCTCAGCCACATCGGCGTGCTCGATAGGCTTCGCCCGCGCGCGGTCGAGGCGCGGGCACTCGTGGTCGGCGACGGCGGCAGCGGCCGCGAGCTCGCCCGCCTGTCGCTTGCCGGCATGGCTGAGCGCTACGGGACGCCGTACCTGCTCGCGCTGCGCGGCGATTTGCAGCGGGCACTGCTCTCAGTCGTCGACGATCTCGCCGACGTCGAGATCGAGCGCGGCGTCACCGTGACCGACGCCGCCACCCATACCCGCGCCATCACCGTCTCGTGCCAGCGCGCCGGACGCGCCAGCGAAGAGATCGGCCAGGCGCTGATCGGCGCCGACGGCCTATGGTCGCGGATGCGCGAACGCCTGCACGGCGCGGAGGAGCCTCGCTTCGCGGGCCTGGTGGCGCGGCGCGCGGTGATCCTGGCGAGCGCGCTTCCGGCGGCCTATGCGCTGCCCGACGTGCGCCTATGGCTCGGCGCGCACGGCCATGTCGTGCACTACCCGGTCGCCGGCGGCGATCGCATCAACGTGGTGGCGATCTCGGCCGGAGACTGGCAAGGCCAGGGGTGGAACGCGGAAAGCGACACGCCGTTTCCCGGCCGCTGGACCGAGCCGGTAGCGCGGTTGCTGGCTGCGGCCAACGAATATCGAGGCTGGGCGCTCGCCGACCGGCCGCCGCTCCCCCGCTGGGGCGCGGAGCGCACGACGCTCCTCGGCGACGCCGCGCACCCCATGCTGCCGTTCCTCGCGCAAGGGGCGGCGGCGGCGCTGGAGGACGCGGTGGTGCTGAGCCGCAGGCTCGCCGATGCCGACGACGTGCCCGCGGCGCTCCGCGCCTATGAAGAGGAACGCGCGCCGCGCACCGCGCGCCTGCAGCGAGCGGCGCGACGCACCGGCGCGCTCTATCGCCTGCGCGGGCCGCTTGCGCTTGCCCGCAATGCCGCGTTCCGCCTCTTCGGCGCGCGCCGCCTTGCCGCACGCTACGACTGGATCTGGCGCTACGACGGGCGCTCTTGAGCGGCTACTGGCGCGGCAACGGCTCGGCGCTGATCGCTTGCGGGGCCGCGCGGACGTCGCCCGCCGGCGTGACGCGACAGTTGGCCCCGAGGTTGAGGCTTGGCGCTAGCCGGCAGAGCTGTGGCGTAGATCCGGTGAGCGCTCCTTGCTGGCAGGCGCGGCACAAGCGGACGAACGCCGTCTGCAGCTGGAGCGAGTAGTCGAGGGCGACCGCGTTCGCCACCGTCGCGTCGAACAGCGACCCGCCTTTGACGTTCTTGAAGTAGGTGGTGACGTGCGCCTGCACCTGGGCGGGCGTCGGATTGTCGCCGATGGTGCCGACGGAGCCCTTGAGCGACGCCGGCCATTGCGACGTGGCGTGACAGGACAGGCAGCCGGAAATCTTGTTGTCCGCCGGCCCGTTGGCGCGGCCGTTGAAGCCCATGACGGCGCGGCCGGGCCGTGCGTAGAGCAGCCCGGCGAGATCGGGGTTGATCCGGCTCTCGCGCAAGTTGGTGTCGAACACGCCCGGATCGTTGCCGTAGGAGAGCCCGACCGGAACGAGGTTGTCAAACAGCCCGTCGCCTTGCGGCGGCCCCCTCCACACATAGGTGCCGAACACCCAGCCGGTGTCGGTCGCCCGCTTGTCGCGCACGGCGATGTCGACCTGCAGCAATCGCAGCGGACGCATGACGCGTCCGCTCGGCGGCTGGCTTCCGTCGGCGCCGGCAGGATCGATCAGCGCGTTGATCGTCGGCGCGCCAGCGAGATAGGGCGCCACCGACTGATCGAGATCCGTGAAGAGAAGCTTGAACGACGCGGTGCGCTCCGCGAACACTTGGCCCTTGGTGAACTTGGGATTGCAGGGATTCTTGAACACTGTGCGCAGTCGCTGCGCGCCCTTGGCGTTGTAGAAGCCGACCGCCCAGATCTGGCCGCCGTTGGGCGCCCCTTGCGCCAGGTCGCCGGCGCGCGGCGTGCGCTCCTTGGTCAGGCCATGGGTCGGCTCACGGCCGGCGTTGGTGTAATCCATCCACGGCGCGATCCACCACCGCTGGCCCGGCGCCATGGACGCCTTGCCGTTTTCAATCTTGAGGCCGGCGCTCTTCACGGTGGCAAGCACGGCCGCGAGGTACTCGCGCCACTTGTCCTTGAAGTCGATGGTGGCCCACATCGCGGGATCGGAGCCCGCGGTCGCCGGGAAATCGGTGCGCCACGGTAGGTTCACCTGGCCGCTCGCGTCCTTGGCGGTGCTGCCGGTGAAATTCGCGCAAGTCGCACCCTGCGCCGCCGCCGGTCCGGCGAGCACGCACGCCACCGCCACGCTTGCCCACGAAATCCTGTGCCGAGCCATCACCGCCCCTCCGTTCGCCTGGAGCCTAGCGCAACGCGCCCCGCCGGGCGCCAGCGCCCGCCGCTACCATAGGATGCGACTTTGGAAGATGCTACCGGCTGCGGCTAGCGTTCGGCGCGGCCGAGCACGTCCATGAGTTCGGCGATCTTCTTGCGCTGGTCGCCCTTGTTGCCGCTGTTGATGGCGTGATCGACGCAGTGCGCCACGTGATCGCGCAGCACTTCTTCCTCGACCCGGCGCAGCGCGCCCCGCACGGCGGCAAGCTGGGTCACCACGTCGATGCAATAGCGGTCGTCTTCCACCATGCCGGCGAGCCCGCGCACCTGGCCTTCGATGCGGCCGAGGCGCTTGAGGCAGGCGGACTTTGCGTGCGCGCGCATGCCGCGCTATATACCCCCATGGGGTATAGCGCGCAAACGGAGCAGCGATGAACCACGACAAGCCGGCGGCCCAACGCCATGCGCAGCATGGCCGCGGCGAGCCCGCGCCCGCCGGCCCGGTGCCGGAAGGCACGATCTACACCTGCCCCATGCACCCGCAGATCCGCCAAATCGGTCCCGGCGCCTGCCCGATCTGCGGCATGGCGCTTGAGCCGGTGATCGCCACCGCCGACGCCGGGCCCAATCCCGAGCTCGCCGACATGCGGCGCCGCTTCTGGGTCGGCCTCGCGCTGACGCTGCCGGTTTTCGTCCTGGAAATGGGCAGCCATCTCCTCGGCCGCGATCTCCTGGCGCCGCAGCTTTCCAACTACGTGCAGTTCGCCTTCGCGACGCCGGTGGTGCTGTGGGCGGGCTCACCGTTCTTCGAGCGCGGCTGGCAGTCGCTCGTCACGCGCAACCTCAACATGTTCACGCTGATCGCGCTCGGCACCGGCGTCGCCTACCTCTACAGCATCGCCGGCACCTTTGCGCCTGGCGTCTTTCCCCACGCGCTCAGACACGGCGGCGCGGTCGCAGTCTATTTCGAGGCGGCCGCCGTCATCACCGTGCTCGTCCTGCTCGGCCAGGTGCTGGAGCTTTCCGCCCGCGAGCGCACCTCGGGCGCGATCCGCGCGCTCCTCAAGCTCGCGCCCGCGACCGCGCACAGGATCGAAGAAGACGGCGACCGCGAAGTGCCGCTCGACGCGGTGAAGGTGGGCGACCGCCTGCGCGTGCGCCCGGGCGAAAAGGTGCCGGTCGACGGCGAGGCGATCGAGGGCCGCTCGGCGGTGGACGAGTCCATGATCACCGGCGAGTCCATGCCGGTGACCAAAGAGCCCGGCGCCAAGGTAATCGCCGGCACGCTCAATACCACCGGCACCTTCGTGCTCCGCGCCGAGAAGGTCGGCCGCGATACCCTGCTTGCCCGCATCGTCGATATGGTGGCGACGGCGCAGCGCTCGCGGGCACCCATCCAGCGCCTCGCCGACAAGGTCTCCGCCTGGTTCGTTCCCCTTGTCATCGCGGTCGCCATCGCCGCCTTCGCCGCCTGGGCGATATTCGGGCCCGAGCCGCGCTTCACCTACGGTCTCGTCGCCGCCGTGAGCGTGCTCATCATCGCCTGCCCGTGCGCACTCGGCCTCGCTACCCCCATGTCGATCATGGTGGGCGTCGGCCGCGGCGCCGAGGCCGGCGTGCTGGTCAAGAACGCCGAGGCGCTGGAGCGCATGGAGGCGATCGATACGCTGGTGGTGGACAAGACCGGCACGCTCACCGAGGGAAGGCCGAAAGTGACCGCGGTCGTCGCCCGCGGCATCGCGGAAGCCGAGCTCGTGCGCCTCGCCGCGAGCCTCGAGCGCGGCAGCGAGCATCCACTTGCCGCCGCCATCGTCGCCGCTGCGAAGGAGCGCAAGCTCAAGCTAGCGGAGGCCGCCGACTTCGATTCCCCCGCGGGGAAAGGCGTTACGGGCACCGTGGAGGGTCGCAAAGTGGCGCTGGGCAATACCCGCTTTCTTGCCGAGCTCGGCATCGAGACCGACCTCTTTGCCGCCGACGCCGAGAAGCTGCGAACCGAAGGCGCCACCGCGATCCTCATCGCCGTCGATGGAAAGGCCGCGGGCGTCATCGCCATCGCCGATCCCGTCAAGGCGACGACAGGCGCCGCCCTTCAGGCGCTACGTGACGAGGGGCTGCGCATCGTCATGCTCACCGGCGACAATCGCACCACCGCGCAGGCGGTCGCGCGCAATCTCGGCATCGCCGAGATCGAAGCCGAGGTGTTGCCCGATCAGAAGGTCGCGGTGGTGGAGAAGCTCCGCCGCGAGGGCCGCGTGGTCGCCATGGCCGGCGACGGAGTGAACGACGCACCGGCGCTTGCCGCCGCCGACGTGGGCATCGCCATGGGCACGGGCACGGATGTCGCGATCGAAAGCGCCGGCATCACGCTGCTCCGCGGCGATCTCACCGGCATCGTGCGGGCGCGGCGGCTTTCGGCCGCCGTCATGGGCAACATCCGCCAGAACCTGTTCTTCGCCTTCGTCTACAACGCCCTCGGCGTGCCGGTAGCGGCCGGCGTGCTCTATCCCTTCACCGGAATCCTGCTCTCGCCTATCATCGCCGCCGCCGCCATGGCGGCCTCCTCGGTGAGCGTCATCGGCAACGCGCTTCGCCTGCGCGCGGCGAAGCTCGACTAGGGAACCGGCCTTCCACAAAGGCTGAGACGCTTGCCTGCGCCGGCGGCGCGGGGGAAACTTTCGCCATGCGCTTATCCCGCCGTCGCATGCTGCTCGCGCCGCTTGCCCTCGGCGGCCCGCTCCTCTTCCCGCGCGCGCTCTCGGCAAAGCCGTTGTGGCCGGGCGCGCGCTATTCGGAGGAGTGGCGCACCCGCGCCATGCAGCGCGGCCTGCGCTTCATCTATGCCACGGCCGTGAAGCCGAAACATTTCGCCGAATACGGCGACGATTATCTGTGGTGCTTCTACACGATCTCCAACACCGCCGCCGACCCCGCGCTCAAGCGCACGGCGCGTACCATGGGCGAGGAGCGCGCCAGGGCATGGCGCCGGCTGCACCCGCGCGTGCCAGCGGGCGCCGACGCCAACGATATCTCCTCGCTCGTTTTCGGCAGCCAGGCGGCGGACCAGCTCGGGCTCCGCGACGGGCGCATGGAGGATGCGCTGCGACGCGCTGCCGCCCGCTTTCGCGCCGCCGACTATCTCTCGTTCGATCCCATCCGCGAGCTGCCGCCCGCCGATGTGCCGGACACGTGCGCACGCTGCGACAGCGACAATCCGCGCGGCACGCGCCGCTGCCGCACCTGCGGCAACAAGCTCGACATGACGGACCCTTATGAAGTGCTGTGCGACGCGCTCATCGCCACCTACACCGGAGACCGCTACGGCGTGCGCCTCGGCGCAGGCTACCCGGAGGTGACGGCGCTGTTGCCGAAGATGCGGCCCTATCGCGGCTATGACGGCGGCCGCAACCCGCGCTTCGTGGCGACGGCCTACGCCATCACGCACATCATCTACACCATGAACGACTACGGCACCTGGCGGCTCAAGCCCCAATGGCTGCCGGCCGAGCACGCGTTCCTCATAGAAAATCTCGCCGCCAGCATCAAGATCAACGACCCGGAGACCACCGGCGAATTCCTCGACACGCTGAAGGCCTTCGGCGCCGGCGAGGACGACCCCTTGATCCGCGCCGGCGTCGAGTTCGTGCTGTCCAGGCAGAACAAGGACGGCAGCTGGGGCGACGTCACCGACAAGGACATCTACCAGCGCTACCATCCCACGTGGACTGCGGTGGATGGGCTCCGCGATTACGCGTTCCAGGGCGAGCGCGCGAGTTTTCCTGACGCATTGAAACAGGCGCAGGGCTGACGGAAGTCGTTTACGCGAGCTCGATGTCCTCGCTCACCTCATGCCTGAGGCCGAGCTTGTCGATGGTCAGCACCATTTTGGCCGCAAGCTTCTCGTTGCCCTTGATCTTGCCGCTCTGCACGGCGTCGCGCACCGCCTGCTCGATCTCCCGCTGGGAGGTGACGCCCACCTGCTTCAGGAACTTGCGCACGCTGGTGTTGAGCACGTCCTCGTTCATCGCATTCTCCCGGTTGCTGCGGCGACCATAGGGCCGCCGCGCCTACCCGGCAAACCCCGGCGGTCACACCCGGTATTGGGTCTCGGCGATGATCTCGATCGGCAAGACCTCCACTTCGCCGCCCGATACCTGCTTCGTCTTTTCCGTATAGCCCCGGAATACTGCGTTCCCTTGAAGCGCCTTGAGGGCCGCATCGTCGGCGGGCGCGGCCCAGTGATAGTAATCGGCGCCTTCCTTCGTCTTCATGCAGCGGTACGAAATTTTTCCCTTCAGCGCCGGATCGCTATCCAGCGCCGCGATGAAGCGCGCGATCTCCTGGTGCCATTCTTCCTTCGATCCGCTCTTGAGGCGATATTTGATGAGAAAGTGTTTCATGTTCTTTTCCCTCTTGGTCGTCAGACCTTCTGCGCCGGCTGCTCGCCGCGGAAGACTGCGGCATGGCGCGCGGCAAATTCGCGGAAGGGCGTCGGCCGGCGCTTGAAAACCGTCTCGGTGACGCGCGAAACGTTAGCCTCCTTGCCTTTCCGCCGCTCGGCAAAAAGCTCGGCAAGAGCGTCAGCCAGATACGGCGGCATTCCGGCGGCGAGCTGCGCTTTCTTGGCGTCCTCGGGGGCGACGTTCACGTACTTTATTGTCTTTCCGGTGGCGGCGGAAAGCTTCTCCGCCACCTCCGCCATAGTGAGCGCCTCGGGGCCGGTGAGCGGATAGATTTTCCCCTCGTGGCCGGAGCCGGTCAGCACGTCGGCGGCGATCTCGGCGATGTCGCCGACGTCGATCGACGCGATCTTGGCATTCTCCATGGGCAGGAACAACGCACCCTTGGAGACGATCAACGGTACCTGCCGGAAGTACGCCGGCATGAACTCGCCGGCGCGCAGATGCGTGAATGCCATCCCCGACGCTTCGAGCCTCCGCTCGATCTCGCCGTGCATGCGCGCGAAGCGAAAGGGGGAATCCAGCTCCGGCATGATTCCGGAAAGCTTGACCACGTGCCTGACGCCGGCCTTGGCGGCGGCCGCGATGAAGTTCGATTGCACGTCGAGCATCGCGGGATCCGACGACGAGATGAGCATGGCCCGGTCCACGCCGCGCAAGGCGCCGGCGAGCGTCTCGGGCTGCGCCATATCGCCTTCCACGATCTCGACGTTCGGCAAGGCGGCGAGCGCCGCCGCCTTGGCGGGGTTGCGCACGAGCGCGCGCACCGGCACGCCTCTCTCCGACAGGCGGCGCACCAGCTCCCGCCCGTTCAGTCCGGTAGCTCCCGTGACGAGGATCATGTTTGGTCCCTCGCGGCAATACGGCACTCACCTAGTCATGACACGAGCAATCAAGCAAGTATGGACAAAAATGATACTATGGACTTTTTTGCCTATTCGAGGTACGCCGATCCTCGCAACTGCATTCGTCAGCGCGCGGAGCCAAGGAAATGCCCAGGAAGAAGCCGATGCGAAGCTGCCCGGTCATGGCATTTCAGAAAATGATCAGCGGCAAGTACAAGATCCGCATCCTATGGGATCTCAAGAATGGCGCGTTGCGCTATGGCGAGATCAAGAACGGCCTCCTGCGCGGCGCCGACGGCACGCCTGAAATCGCTCCGCGCGTGCTCAGCCGCGAATTGAAGGCGCTCGCCCAGTCGGGCCTCATCGACCGCAAGGATTACGGCGTCGTCCCGCCCAAGGTGGAGTATCGCCTCACGCGCACGGGCCAGAGCTTCATTCCGGTCATTGCCGTCATTCGCCGCTGGGGCGAGCGCCATCTGGGCGGCAAAGCGCGGCCACTCGGCCGCCTCACGGCGGCCGAGAGCCATTCGTCGATGCACGCGGGTTGAGCGCCGCCGCCTGCGCACAGACGACGGCGCGATCCCTCAGCGCGCGAGAAAATTGCGGTGTACCCAGGCGCCGCCCGGCCGCGCCGACTCGGAGTAGAGCGCGTCCGGCGCCTCGCGCGTCTCGAGCCGCACCCGGCCGTCGATGTTGCGCACGCTCGCCTTGCCGCCTTGCGCCGCGTCGAGGAAGGCGAGCACCGTTTCCTTGGCCGGCGGCGTTCCCGGCAAACCGTCCTTCTCGCCGATCGCCTCGGTGGCGCTCGCCATGAGCAGCTTCTGCCACATCTTGCGAAACAGGCCGTTCGACGGATAGACGTCGGCCGAGTTGACCTTGCCGTTCACCGCGAACGCGAAGCCCACGATGTCGCCGTCCTTCTCGCCGGCTGCGGCGAGTGCCTTGACGTAGGCGGCCCGCGCCTCGGCAAGCTTCTCGTTCTCCAGGCTGAGCTGAAGGCTGGTGCGCGATTGCGGCGCCGCCACCGGCGCACCGAGATTGGCGGAAAGCCGGCTTTGCGTCTCCGCCACGCTCCGCCACACCTCGCCCTGGCGCACGGCAACGCTGTCGAGCCGCGGATCAGGCGTGGGCGACGCCACGCGCATGGCGATCTTCGCCTTGCGCGAGGGCACCGCCGAGGGCGAGCTCGAGAACTGCTGCGCGCTCTCCCCGCCGCGCGCGGTCCAGCGCCCCTGCTCCACGCAGAAGGAGCCGATAGGCACGCGGCCGGAGCGCGGCGGCAGCACCAGGCTCGAGGTGATCACGCGGTCCTGCTTGCCGCCCTTCACGATGTCGCCGGTCTGCACGAACACTTCCTCGGCCGCGAGATTCTCGATCTCAAGCTCGTTGACGTTGCTCGTCTCGTGCACGCGCACCGCGCCCTTCTGCAACGCTTCCTCGAGCGTGAGCGGCACTGGCCCGTCCCCTGCTTTGCCGTGGACGAAGTAGACCGCAAGATTCTCGTGCACGAACGGCCCGCTAACGCGATAGCCCTCGGGCGCGCTGGCCCGGCCGGCAAAGCCGAACGCCAGCACCGCGGCGGACGCCGCGAGCGATAGCCATAGATGGCGCATGGATTTTCCCCGCTAAAGGGTCGGTGCCGAATCGTTTGCCGGGCGACCCATCCCGAGCGGACGGGAGCTAATGCGGTCTCTGCGGCTCTCGTTGGGACGCGATGCGGCGGATTTCCGGTTTGATCGTGAAGCGGCACCGCCGGAAAAATGGCAGCCAACGAGCTCAGCCGAACAATCCCGCCAGCCAGTAGGTGACCGCCGCCATGATCCCCGACGCGGGCATGGTGATGATCCAGGCGAACACGATGTTGTTCGCCACGTTCCAGCGTACCGCCGACACCTTGCGCGCCGCTCCTACGCCGATGATGGAGCCGGTGATGGTGTGGGTGGTTGATACCGGAATGCCCATCCAGGTGGCGGCGAAGAGCGTAATGGCCCCGCCGGTCTCGGCGCAGAACCCCTGCACCGGCGTCAGCCGCGTGATCTTCGACCCCATGGTCTTCACGATGCGCCAGCCGCCGATCAGCGTGCCGAGGCCGAGCGCCGCCTGGCAGGTGATCACCACCCAGAACGGCACGTAGAACTTGTCGCCGAGCATGCCCTGCGAATAGAGCAGCACCGCGATAATGCCCATGGTCTTCTGCGCGTCGTTGCCACCGTGGCCCAGCGAATAGAACGACGCAGAGACGAACTGCGCCGAGCGGAAATAGCGGTCCACCGCATAGGGCGTCGAGCGCACGAACAGCCACGACACGGCGAGCATCAGGATCAGCGCCAACACGAAGCCCGAGAGCGGCGACAGCACGATCGCCGCACCCGTCTTGATGACGCCGTTCCACACCACCGCGCTGAATCCCGCCTTGGCGATGCCGGCGCCGAGCAGCCCGCCCACCAGCGCATGCGAGCTCGACGACGGAATGCCGGCCCACCAGGTGACGAGGTTCCAGATGATGGCGCCCACCAGCGCGCCGAAGATCACCTGCGGACCGACGGCATTGGCCGACACGATGCCGACGCCGAGCGTCTCGGCTACGTGCAGCCCGAAGAACAGGAAGGCGATGAAGTTGAAGAACGCCGCCCACACCACGGCCCACTGCGGCCGCAGCACGCGGGTCGAGACGATGGTGGCGATCGAATTCGCCGCGTCGTGCAGGCCGTTGAGAAAATCGAAGATGAGGGCGACGACGACGAGCCCGACGAGAAGCGGCAGCGCGAGCGCGATGTCCATGGTGGCTCCGGCTGTCAGACGTGCTCGATCACGATGCCCTGGATCGCGTTCGCCACGTCGTCGAAGCGGTCGACGACCTTCTCGAGGTGATCGTAGATCTCGTTGCCGACGAAGAAGGTGAGCGCGTTGGCGCCGGATGTGGACTTGGTGCTCTCCTGATAGAGCTCGCGCAGGCCGTTGTCATGCATCTCGTCGGCGCGGCCCTCCAGATGCGTGATCTTCTCGGTGATGGAGGAGAGCCGCCCGGCCTCGGCGCTGATCCTGCGCAGGAGCGGGATCGCCTCCTCCACCAGCCTCGCGCACTGCACCACCGTGTCGGCCATGTCCTTCATCGCCGGGGTGAAGATGCGGGCGTCGAACAAGACGATGCTCTTCGCCGTCTTCTGCATCTGGTCGATGGAATTATCCATGGCGGTGATCAGGTCTTTGATCGCGCCGCGGTCGAACGGCGTGATGAAGGTGCGGCGCACGGCCACCAGGACCTCGCGGGTGACGTTGTCGGCATCCTGCTCGCGGTCCATCACGGTCTTGAAGTGGGTTTGCACCGCCGCCCCGCCCTCGAGCATGGCGCGCAGCGCCACGGCGCCGGCGACCACCGTCTTCGAATGCTGGGCGAACAGCTCGAAGAAGCGCTCCTCGCGGGGCATCAACGCATGGAACCAGCCGAGCATGGGTTCTCCGTCGGGTCGAGCTTCTTGATATGGGTGCGGGCGGGCGGAGTCGAACCCGTGGGGCGCAATCCCCAAGGGTTTTTTTCCGCGCGGAAAGCCTTGACCTGTGCGCGGCTTACGCCCGTTTGCGGAAATCAGGGACGGAACGTCCCGTCGCTGAGGCCGGTGAGCTTGAGGCTCAGCGCCATGAGCCGGGCGCGGGCGTCGCGGTCATAGGCCTGCGGGATGGCCCGGGCTTCGGCGAGCCCGTTGAAGTAGACGCCGGTTTCGCCCTCGACCGCGTCGGAAACCGCAAGCTGCATGACCGCGTCGGCACCCTCGGCCACCGTGCTGATGGGCGTGGTGTGGGCGCGCACCATCTTGGTGTCCATGTAGGTGGCCGGATGCAGCGTGGTGACCGTGACACCCTTGCCTTGCAGCGCCTGAGCGAGGTCGACGGTGAATAGAATCTGCGCGAGCTTGCTCTGCATGTACGCGCGGCGGCGCTCGTAGGCCTTTGTCAGCATCACGTCGTCGAACTCAATCGCCTGCTGGCCGAGCGACGAGACATTGACGATGCGCGCCGGCGCGCTCTTCAGGATCGTGGGCAGGAGCAGCCCGGTGAGCAGGAAGCCCGCGAGATGATTAACGGCGAAGCGGAGCTCGTGCCCGTCGGCGCTCTCCTCGCGCGGCGCGCCCGCGGGGCCCGAGCCCACGCCGGCGTTGTTGATGAGGATGTCGAGGCGCGGGTTGTCCTTCAGCACCTCGGCTGCGAGCCTTCGCACCTCCGCGAGCGAGGCGAGATCGGCCTGATAGAAGCGGGCGTCGCCGCCGCCGGCCTTGATCGCTTTCACCACTTCCTCGCCGCGCGTCCGGTCGCGCCCGTGCACCAGGACGCGCGCGCCCAACTTGCCCAGCCTGAGCGCCACCTCGCGCCCGAGGCCGTCGGTGGAGCCGGTGACAAGAACGGTCTTGCCCGCTGGATTCATCGCCCACTCCGATTGCAATCAAAGGCTGCGAGCTTCTGCCAACAGCGGAAGATGACTACAATTGCCGACTAGTGGAAAGTCAGATTCTGCGTGGATTTGCCGCGTGAAGCACCATCCGCGCAAGCGTTGCGGGGAGGCGCATATGAAGGACGAAGCATCGATTATTGTCGAAACGTGGATGGACGCGTGGATGACGACCACGAAGTTGATCGCCTCTCCGCTTCACCTCGGCCGTTTTAAGGAGCCGATCTACTTCTTACTCGATCCGATCGCGTGGAAGCCGAATGAGGAGGGAGGCCCGTATAAAGAGGTCGATGCCCCCAAGGGCTTCGTCACCGATCTGGCCAGCATTCCCCAGATATTCTGGTCGACACTGCGCCCGGACGGCGAATATGCCTACGCGGCCGTCATCCACGATTATCTTTATTGGGAGCAAACTGACCCGAGAGATTATGCCGACGAGATTTTACGGTTCGCCATGGAGGACCTGAAAGTGGCGCCGCGAGATATCGCGAAGATCTATAACGCGGTAAGGCTTTTTGGAAAGCAAGCGTGGGATGAAAATGCAGATCTGAAGCAACGCGGTGAAAAACGCGTGCTGGCGAAAGAGCCGCCGACCGCTGCAATGACGTGGGCGGAGTGGAAGACGCGGCCGAACGTATTCGCCTGAATTTACCGGCGCTGCAGGCATGTTGGTGCGGACGGCAGGACTCGAACCTGCACGGGGGTTGCCCCCCTAGGGATTTTAAGTCCCATGCGTCTACCAGTTCCGCCACGTCCGCTGATGCGGCGACGATAGGCGGGTGGACAGCGCGCGGGCAAGCCGCTTCGCGCCGCACAGAGACTTCGCTGGACGGGGCCTCTATGCTCGCCCGCGAGGGGGCCGCCTGAATGTTCCAGACCACCGTCGCCGGCAGCCTGCCCAAGCCCGCCTGGCTCGCCGAACCAAATAAGCTATGGGCGCCGTGGCGGCTCGAAGGCGAGGCGCTCGCCGAAGCCAAGCGCGACGCCACGCTCTTGGCCCTCAAGGTGCAGGAAGACGCCGGCATCGACATCGTCACCGACGGCGAGCAGTCGCGCCAGCATTTCGTCCACGGTTTCCTGGAGCGCGTCGACGGCATCGACTTCGAGCACAAGGTCGAGATCGGCATCCGCGGCGACCGCTATAAGGCTTTTGTGCCGGTGGTGACGGGCGAGTTGAAGCTGAAAGGCCGCGTGCACGAAATCGAAGCGCGTCTCGCCCGCGTTCACACACAGCACGGGCTGAAGTTCACGCTGCCGGGCCCCATGACCATCGTCGACACCATCGCCGACCGCCACTACGGCGACAAGGTGAAGATGGCGATGGCCTTCGCGGCGCTCCTCAACGAAGAGGCGCGCGCGCTCGCCGGCGACGGCGTCGACGTGATCCAATTCGACGAGCCCGCGTTCAACGTCTACATGGACGAGGTGAAGACCTGGGGCATCGCGGCGCTGCATCGTGCTATCGAAGGGCTTGCCTGCACCACCGCCGTCCACATCTGCTACGGCTACGGCATCAAGGCCAACACCGACTGGAAGGCGACGCTCGGCTCCGAGTGGTGCCAGTACGAGGAGATTTTTCCCGCGCTGGCCGCGAGCAAGATCAAGCAGGTGTCGGTCGAATGCATGCACTCCCATGTGCCGATGCGGCTGTTCGCGCTGCTCGAAGGCAAGGACGTGCTGGTGGGCGCGATCGATGTCGCCTCCGACAAGGTGGAGACGCCGGAAGAAGTCGCGACGCTCCTCGGCGAGGCCACGCGCTACGTGGCGAAGGAGCGCATCATCGCCTGCACCAACTGCGGCATGGCCCCCATGCGCCGCGAGGTGGCGCTCGCCAAGCTCGAGGCGCTGGCCAAGGGCGCGGCGATCGCGCGGAAGAGGTTCGCTTAGCCGCTACTCCCCGCCCGGCTTGATCGGCGGCTGGAAGGCGAGCCCCGTGTCCCACGGAAAAAAGATCCAGGTGTCCTGCGACACCTCGGTGATGAAGGTGTCGACCAAGGGCCGGCCCATGGGCTTGGCGTAGACGGTGGCGAAGTGCGCCTCGGGCATGGCCTCGCGCACGAGCTTCGCAGTCTTGCCGGTGTCGACGAGGTCATCGACGATGAGCACGCCGCGGCCGCGGCCGCCGCCCGCGCCGATCACTTCCTCCGCCGCCGCCTTCAGCACGTACAGCGCGCCCTGCGCCTGGTGGTTGTAGCTCGCGACGCACACGGTCTCGATCACGCGGATGCCGAGCTCGCGCGCCACGATCGCCGCCGGCACGAGGCCGCCGCGGGTGATGCACACCACCGCCACGAACGGCCCGGACTCCGCGAGCCGCCAGGCGAGCGCGCGCGCGTCGCGGTGGAACTGGTCCCACGACACGGGAAAAATCTTCTCGCTGACCGGCTGTGGTTTCGGCGGCGCTTCCATCGATCCCTCTCGCTCAGGTCATGTCCACGACGAAATCGAACCGCGCCGCGAGGCCGTTGCCCGCTTCGCTGACCCGCATCAGGAGCTCGCGGCGGAACAGAAAGTCCTGCGCGTTGCCCGGCTCGTCGGGAAAATAAAGCTGGGTGGTGAGCACCGGCCGCTCGGGTGCGGCTACCTTCACATGGAAATGCCGCGTGCGGCCGGTATAGACCGCCGGCACGACGGTGCGGAAATGATAGCGCCCGGCGGCATCGGTGAGCTGATGGCCGCGCAGGCGGAAGCCCTTGTTGTCGTACTCTCCCTTGTCGTCGGCGTGCCACAGATCGACGATCGTGCGCGGCACCGGATTGCAGCGGCGCGTGAGCACCACGCCCGAAAGCTCGATGACGCGGCCCTTGACGCCGGGGGTGAGGTCGCTGCGCCGGGGCGAGCGCGGCTTGTAGAACGGGCCCTCGGTCTGCCGCAGCGTCGGCTCGTCGCCGTCGCGACATTCGGGCGTGGGCTGCAACTCGCCCTGCCCGAGCGCATCGCCGGCGACGAAGCCGCCCGCCGCCAACACGCCGAAAAGAAGCAGTTGCCGGCGGCTCGGTGCCATTCGTTGCGTCATCGCGCCCTCTAGAACATGCCGTTGTTGTTTTCCGCTTCTTCGGATCGGCCGGCGTCAGCTTGCCATGGCGGCCTTCACCCGCGCCAGCATCTCCTCCACCGCGCGCTTGGCGGCGCTGAGTGCAGCTTGATTCCGCGCGCGCACCACCACGTTGGTGTTGGGACCGGTGCGCTCGTCGAAGAACGGGTAAGAGCCGATCAGCACCGCCGGGTGGGCAAGGGCCACCGCGGCAAGCTCGCTGCCGATGTCGCCTTCGCGCAGATCGGCGCGCACCGAATCCGACAGCATGCGCGCGCCGGTGCGGAGCTTCGGCGCCGCCGCGTCGAGCATGACCTGCATGATCGAGGGAACGCCCGCCATGACGATCACGTTCTCCATCATGAAGCCAGGCGCGCCGGAAACCTTATTCTCCACGATTTCCGCCCCCTCCGGCAGCCGCGCCATGCGCAGCCGCGCCTCGTTCAGCTCGATGCCGCGGGCGCCGAGGCGCTCCTTCAGGATCGCCACCGCGCGCGGGTCATGGTCGATCGGCACGTTGAAGGCTTTCGCCACCGCGTCGGCGGTGATGTCGTCGTGGGTGGGCCCGATGCCGCCGGTGGTGAACACGTAGTCGTAGCGGCGCCTGAGCGCGTTCAGCGCGGCGACGATCTCCGGCTCCTCGTCGGGCACGATGCGCACTTCCTTGAGATCGATGCCGAGCGCCCCCAGGTAGTCGGCGATGTAGCCGATGTTCTTGTCCTTGGTCCGGCCCGACAGGATTTCGTCCCCGATCACGAGGATCGCCGCCGTGACCGGCTTCTTTTCTTCGGCCATGCCCGTCTCCGCCTAACGCAACGGCAGTCTGCCGCGATCTTGTGCAGATATGGCCCGCCGTCGCACACTTGCTGGCGTTGCGGCCGGCCGTCCTGCTGGCATGGTCTTTGTAGCGAAGCTTTGCGCCCGAGGGGAGTTGAATTGTCGTGACCGCCGCCTTCGACGAGATGCGCGAAGCGGGCTCGGTCCGTCCGGCCTATGCCACGCTCGCCAACTGGCTCGCGCACGTGCCGCGCGAAGTGCTCGACTACCGCCGGCGCGAGGCGGAGTTCATCTTCCGCCGCATCGGCATCACCTTCGCCGTCTACGGCGACGCCGCCGCCCAGGAGCGGCTGATTCCGTTCGACATCATCCCGCGCATCCTGACCGCGGCCGAATGGAAGCGCCTGGCCAAAGGCCTCGAACAGCGGATCAATGCGTTGAACGCCTTCCTGCGCGACATCTACGGGCCGCGCGAAATCCTGCGCGCCGGAATCGTCCCCGAGGACCTGATCTACCGCAACCCGGTGTTCCGGCCGGAGATGAACGGCGAGCCGGTGCCGCACGGCGTCTACGTCGCGATCGCCGGCATCGACGTGGTGCGCATCGACCCGGACAATTTCTATGTGCTCGAGGACAACACCCGCATCCCCTCCGGCGTCTCCTACATGCTGGAGAACCGCGAGATCATGCTGCGGCTGTTCCCGGAGCTGTTCATCGACCATCCGGTGGCGCCGGTCGACAACTACACCGACGACCTGCTCGCCACCTTGAAGTCGCTGACGCCGAACTCGGCGCCGGGCGATCCCGCGGTCGTGCTGCTCACCCCCGGCATCCACAACTCCGCCTATTTCGAGCACTCGTTTCTCGCCGACAAGCTCGGCGTCGAGCTCGTCGAAGGCCGCGACCTGTTCGTCAAGGGCAGCGTGGTGTTCATGCGCACCACCGAGGGCCCCAAGCGCGTCGACGTGATCTATCGCCGCGTCGACGACGACTTCATCGATCCCTTGTTCTTCCGCCCCGACTCCGTGCTCGGCGTGCCCGGCCTCATGGCCGCCTATCACGCCGGCCACATCACACTCGCCAACGCCATCGGAACGGGAATCGCCGACGACAAGGCGGTCTACAGCTACATGCCCGCGATCGTGAAGTTCTATCTCGGTGAGGAGCCGCTGTTGAAGAACGTGCCCACCTGGTGCTGCCGCGACCCCGACGACCTGCGCTATGTCATGGAGCACCTGGACGAGCTTGTGGTGAAGGAAGTGCACGGCTCAGGCGGCTACGGCATGCTCATCGGGCCGAAGTCCGACAAGAAAACCATCGCCGCCTTCCGCGAGAAAATCCGCTGCAACCCGGCGAATTTCATCGCCCAGACCACGCTCGCGCTGTCCACCTGTCCTACGTTTGTCGACGAGGGCATCGCCCCCCGCCACGTCGATCTGCGGCCGTTCGTGCTCGCCGGCCGCGACCGGGTGCGCATCGTGCCCGGCGGCCTCACGCGCGTGGCGCTGAAGGAGGGCTCGCTGGTCGTGAACTCGAGCCAGGGCGGCGGCACCAAGGACACCTGGGTATTGGATCGCTGATGCTGTCGCGCACCGCCGCCAACCTGTACTGGCTGTCGCGCTATGTGGAGCGCGCCGAGTGTCTGGCGCGCATTCTCGACGTGTCGCAGCGGCTCGCCTCGCTGCCCCAGGCCTATGGCGGTGCCACCAACGAGTGGGAATCGGCGGTGGCCACGGCCGCCTGCGCCAACGCCTTCGAGGACAAGTACCTGGAGGCGAACGAGAAGAACGTCATCGAGTTCCTGGGGTTCGCCCCCGACAACCCGTCGTCGATCGTGAACTGCCTGGAGATCGCCCGCACCAGCGCGCGCGCCGTGCGCACCGCGCTCACCGTCGAGATGTGGGACGCGATCAACGGCGCCTGGCACAAGCTCAAGGAGTTCGACCCCGACTCCATGACGCGCGAGCAGTTCGCCCGCTTCTTCGGCTTCGTAAAGGAGGCCTCGCTCGCCTTCGACGGCTCGGCGTTCCGCACCATGCTGCGCAACGACGCCTACTGGTTCTCCCGCCTCGGCATCCTGGTCGAGCGCGCCGACGCCACCGCCCGCATCCTCGACGTGAAGTACCACGTGCTGTTGCCCGAGAAGGAGCGCGTCGGCGGGCCGCTCGACTATTTCCAGTGGGCGTCGATCCTGCGCTCGGTGTCGGCGCTGACCAGCTACCACTGGGTCTATCGCGAGAGCGTGAAGCCGTGGCTCGTCGCCGATCTCCTGATCCTGAACCGTCAGATGCCGCGCTCGCTCGCGAGCTGCTACGAGAACATCAGCCGCTATCTCGACGACCTCGCCCAATTCTACGGCCGCCAGGGCAACTCCCAGCGCCTGGCGCGGGCCATGCTGACCAAGCTCGAGAACTCCAGCATGGAGGGCATCTTCCAGTCGGGGCTGCACGAGTTCATCACGAGCTTCATCGCCGAGAACAACCGCATCGGCAACGTGGTGGCCGAGCAGTATTTGGCCTGACTATGCGCATCCGCGTCGCCCACGAGACGGTCTACCGCTACGACAGCCCGGCGAAGTCCGCGATCGAGCTCATCCGCCTCACCCCGCGCAATCACGACGGCCAGTACGTGGCGCGCTGGCGCATCGAGGCGAGCGCCGACTGCCGTCTCGATCCCTTCGAGGACGCCTTCGGCAACCTCGCCCACTCCTTCAACGTCGACGGGCCGATCAGCGAGCTCGGCGTGCGCGTCGCGGGCGAGGTGGAAACGCAGGACACCAACGGCACGGTGCGCGGCACGCTCGAGCGCTTCCCGCCGACGCTGTACCTGCGCGAGACGCCGCTCACCGCCCCCGACGCCGCCATCGTCGCCTTCGCCGCGGACACGGCGCGGAGCGCCGGCAGCGACCCGCTCGCCCGCATGCACGCGCTGCAGGCGCGGCTCTATGAAGAGCTCACCTTCGATCCGGACCCGACGCACCCGGCGACCGCCGCCGCCGAGGCGTTCGGCTTGAAGCGCGGCGTATGCCAGGACTACGCCCAGATCTTCATCGCCGCCGCGCGCCACCTGGGCGCGCCCGCGCGCTACGTCAGCGGCTATTTCCTGCGCGCCGACGGCACCACCGAGCAGGAGGCGGGCCACGCCTGGGCCGAGGCGTTCGTGCCGGACCTCGGCTGGGTCGCCTTCGACCCGGCAAACGGCATCTCCGCCACCGACGCCCATATCCGGGTGGCGATCGGCCTCGACTCCGCGGGTGCCGCGCCCATGCGCGGGGCGCGCTTCGGCGGCTCGGGCGAGACCCTCGCGGTCGCCGTGCAAGTCGACCAGGCCGGCCGCCAGTCGCAAAACTGAGGACGGTTAAGTGTCGCGGCAAAGTCGCCTTGCCGACATAGCGCCCGGCGCTAGACTCCGCGCCGATTTGGGGGGCCCGAGTCGATGACCTATTGCTGCGGCATTCTTCTGCGCCAGGGCCTGGTGATGATCGGCGACACCCGCACCAACGCGGGCGTCGACAACATCGCCACCTTCCGCAAGCTGCATGTGTTCGAGGAGCCGGGGAAGCGCGTGATGGCGCTCGCCTCGTCCGGCAACCTGTCGATCTCGCAGACCGTGCTGAGCATGCTCAACGAGGGCATCGAGAACCCGGAGACCGGCGAGCTCGAGCGCCTCACCGACGCGCCGAGCATGTTCCAGGCGGCCCAGCGCATCGGACGCGCCATCCGCATGGTGCACCAGACCGACGCCGGCGCGCTCGAGGAGTCGGAGCTGCCCTTCGAGGTTTCGTTCCTGTTCGGCGGCCAGATCGCCGGCCGCCGCCTGCGCCTGTTCCTGATCTACTCCGCCGGCAACTTCATCGAGTGCACCCACGACACGACCTATTTTCAGATCGGCGAGCACAAGTACGGCAAGCCCATCCTCGACCGCGCCGTGAACTTCGACATCGACCTCTACGAGGCGCTCAAGATCGGGCTCATCTCCATGGACTCCACGCTGCGCTCGAACCTCACCGTCGGCATGCCGATCGACATCGCGCTGATCCGCCGCGACGCGCTGAAGTCGGAGCTCATCTACCGCATCGAGCCGGGCGAGCCCTATTTCCACGACCTGCGCGAGCGCTGGTCGGCGGCGTTGCGCGCGGCGCACAAGGGCATTCCGCAGCCGCCCTATGGTGAGGCAAAGGGCGGCGGCTAGGCGCGCTTGCGCCGCCGGCAGAGGCTGCACTAGATTCTCGCCCCAGTCGGGGAAGTTGCGTCAGGGGGGCGGCGTGAGATCGCTTTGGTGCGTGGGCGTGGCCGCCTGGCTCGGCACCGCCGGGATCGCCGCGGCCGACGAGTTCAAGCCGCCAGAATTGTCCTTCGCCGGCTCGATCGGGGCGTCACGCACCACCAACGTGCTGTTCAGCCCGACGGCCCCGTTCTTCTACGACAACTACCTCTCGCCCACCGCCGGCCTTTTCGCCAATGGCCAGCTCGGCGAGGGCTGGAGCTATCGCCTGGGCGCCGAATACTTCACCGAGCGCTACGCCGACTTCCCCGCCACCAATTTCTCCACCATGCGCCTCGGCGGCAGCGTCGCCCGCACCTTCGACGGCCTGATCGTGCGCTTCGGCTACTACGCCTGGCTCAACTACAGCGACGACTTCGACACGCGCTATCCGGCCTATCACGACGCCTTCGTGCTGCTCATCCGGCGGTTCGCCCTCGATCACGGCTGGTCGCTGACGCCGATCGTGGGCTTCACCCGGCGCTGGATCACCGACGGCTTGGCCCCGTTCTTCCGGATCAACGGCTCGGTCATCCTCGGCATCCCCGTCGACAAATGGACGCTCCAGCTCAAGCCCGGCCTGATCTACGACATCTACGACGAGCTTGCCGGGGTCAACCGGCGGGACCTGTCGCCCTCCTTCAGCACCACGCTCAGCTATCCCTTCAATGACAACTTCACCTTCACGCTGACCGCCGCCTTCACCATGCGCGATTCCAACCTTCCCGGCCGAGACTACAAGAAGCTCGACGTTGGGCCGGGCCTCGACGTGAGCCTGCGTTTCTGACGCCACGGATCGACCGCAATTACTGACCACCCTCGCATCCGCCATCGAAGGGAGAACGACGATGCGCACGCCATTTAGCCTCGCCCTCCTCGCCGCCCTCGCCGCGTTGATCAGCACGCCGGCGGTCGCCCAGCGCGACATCAGCCCGCGCGTCGACCAGCTCAACAGCAAGGAAGAGCTGCGCGCGGCGCGCGAGCGCGACGCCAAGCTGAAGAAAAAGAAGGACAACGGCAGCCCTCAGGGCGGGCAGAAGGGCGGCGGCGGCCCCTCGGGTAGCGGCAGCTACTAAGAATTCCTCCACCCCTATCGACCGCCATCTTCGAGGGCTCGGCGCGCTACGCGAGTCGCACCTTTGGACGACGGGCGCCCGGATGACATGGCCGCCGGAACGCGGGACAATGCGCGCGGGAGGAATTCATCATGGCATCACAGAAAGTCGCGCTCGTCACCGGCGCCGGCAGCGGCATCGGCAAAGCCGCGGCGCTCGCGCTCGCCAAGGAAGGCTACGCCGTCGTGCTCGCCGGCCGCAGGCAGGACGCGCTCGACGCGGTCGCCGCGGAAGTGAAGAAGCTCGGCGCGAGCGCGCTCGCCGTCCCCACCGACGTGCGCGATCCGGCCTCGATCAAGGCGCTGTTCGCCAAAGCCAAGGCCGCCTTTGGCCGCCTCGACCTGCTCTTCAACAACGCCGGCGTCGGCGCGCCGCCGGTGTCGTTCGAGGATCTCCCCGTCGAGCAGTGGAAGGCCGTGGTCGACACCAATCTGACGGCGGTGTTCCTGTGCACCCAGGAAGCCTTCAAGATCATGAAGGAGCAGAAGCCGCGCGGCGGCCGCATCATCAACAACGGCTCGATCTCGGCCCATGCGCCGCGGCCGCGTTCCGCCGCCTACACCTCGACCAAGCACGCGGTGACCGGCCTCACCAAGACGACCGCGCTCGACGGCCGCGAGTACGACATCGCCTGCGGCCAGATCGACATCGGCAACGCCGTGACCCCGCTCACCGAGCGCATGGCCCAGGGCGTGCTGCAGCCCGACGGCTCGCTCAAGCCCGAGCCGCGCATGGACGTGGACCACGTGGGCGAGGCCATCGTCTTCATGGCGAAGCTGCCGCTCGAGACGAACGTGCTGTTCATGACCATCAAGGCGACCAAGATGCCGTTCGAGGGGCGGGGCTGAATGTTCATAGGCCATCACGGTGTCGCCTTCGCCGCCAAGGCCGCGGCGCCGCGCGCGCAGCTCGGCGTCCTGTTCCTCGCCACCATGTGGCTTGATCTCGTGTGGCCGGTTCTCCTGCTCCTCAACATCGAGGTGGTGCGCTTCGTGCCCGGCATCACGCGGGTGAATCCGTTCGACTTTCGTGTTCTATCCCTATTCCCACAGCCTCGTGTTCGCGCTCATCTGGGGTGCCGGCTTCGGCGGCGTCTATGCGCTCGTCGTGCGCGCGTGGTGGCCGGCGGCGATCGCGGGCCTCGTGGTGGTGAGCCACTGGCTCCTCGACGTTGTCGTCCACCGGCCTGACCTCGCGCTCTATCCGGGGGGCCCCAAGTTCGGCCTCGGACTTTGGAATTACCTGGCAGCGACGTTGCTTTTGGAGCTTCTGATCTTCGCGGGCGGCGTTTTTCTCTATTGGCGCGCCACCCGGCCGAAGGATCGCATCGGACGCTTTGGCCTCGTGGCCCTCGTCGTCTTCCTGCTGCTGCTCTACGGCTCAAGCCTGGTGTTTCCGCCGCCGTTCAATGTACGCGCGCTCGCCTGGGGCGCGCTCGCGACCCTCATTCTGCCGCTATGGGCTTGGTGGGTCGATCGCCACCGGATCGCGCGCGCCTAGACGGCTGCTCCGGTCTGGGGGTGATCGCGGAATTATATCTATCGCGTCATCGCCGCGTAGACCATGTCGCGGAAGACGCTGCGATAGTAGCCGCGCTGCTTCACCACTTGCAGCATCAGGATCGCGAACATCTTTTCCTTGGGGTCCACCCAGAACGTGGTGCCAGCGGCGCCGGACCAGGCGTAGTCGCCGGGTGTGCCGGGCACTGCCGCGACACCGGGCTGGCTGCGCACGGCGAAGCCGAGACCAAAGCCGTAGCCGGGTCCCGGCGCATATGCGTTGCCGCGGTTGATCAGGCCGACGTGGTCGCTCGTCATATAGGCGATGGTCTTCGGCCCGAGATAACGCGTTCCTTCGAGCGCGCCGCCATCGAGCAGCATCTGGAGGAAACGTGCGTAGTCGATGGCGGTGCCGACCATGCCTTGTCCGCCCGCTTCCCACTTGCGCGGCACGCGCGGATCGAACAGCGGCGCCCCCGGGCCGATCATCCGGTCGTCGGCGAGCGGCTCGGCGATACGGCCATGCTTGGCGCTGTCGGTCACGTAGAAACTCGTGTCGACCATGCCGAGCGGATCGAGGATGCGCTCCTTCTCGAACTGGTAGAGCGACTTTCCGGAAATCACCTCCACGATGCGCCCGAGGATCTCGGTGGCGTGGCTGTATTCCCAGCTCGTGCCCGGCTGGAACATGAGCGGCAGCTTGGCGACCCGCTCGGAAAAGGCGGCGTTGTCGAAATCGCCGTCGTACAGGCGAGCGTCGCGATATGCTTTCTTCACCAGGTTGTCGCCGAACACGCCGTAGGTGAGGCCCGAGGTGTGCCGCATCAGGTCCTGCACCGTCATCGCCCGCCGCGCCGGCTGCAGGTCGAGGCCCGCCGGACCATGCTCGCCCGCCGGAGTCTCGACACCCACTTTCACGTCCTTGAACTCGGGCAGATACTTCGCCACCGGATCGGAGAGCAGAAGCTTGCCTTCCTCCACCAGCATCATCGCGGCAACCGACGTGATCGGCTTGCTCATGGAATAGATGCGAAAGATCGCGTCCTTGGTCATCGGCGCGTTCGAACCCGGATCGCGCGCGCCGAGCGCCTCGAAGTAGGCGATCTTGCCCTCGCGCGCGACGAGGATCACGGCGCCCGAGATTGCGCCCTTGTCGCTCTCCTCGCGCAGGAACTGGGTGATGCGGCCGAGACGCTCCGACGAGAAGCCGACGTCCTCCGGCGCGGCAGGCGCCAGCGTCTCCGCCCGCGCAAGACCGGCGAGCAGGAAGAGGAATGCGAATACGAGCGAGAATTTCTTCATGACGCCCCCGGCGCTTTTTTACGGGATTGCTCGCGCATCATCCGCCGAACCCCGCCATCGGACAATGGCGGGACCGGCCGCATCCGCATTACGGAATTTGGTCAGTGCAGCCGCAACTCGCCGCCGATGGCGCGGAACTCCGACGGCTTGATCAGGCGCTGGTGCGCGACGCGCACCGAATGGAGCGGACCCTCGAGTTCGCGGCGCCAGAACGCGAGGAAGCGGGTGAGCACGGGAAAACGCGGAAACAGGTCGTAGTCCTGCCAGACGAAGGTCTGGATCACCGCCGGGTGGTCGGGCAGGCGGTAGAGGATCTCGGCGGTGGTCAGTCCATAGCCTTCGAGCTGGCGGCGGAATTCAGGGGCCATTCGAATCTCCTCGGCAGGAACGGCCATTGTGCCCGGCGCGAGGATGGCAGCAAAGTATTTCTGTTTCGTTTCAATGCTTTGGCAGCAGCAAGCGGACTCTGCTAATACGCCTGTATCCCTTGACAGCAAGTAGTCATTCTGCTATTCTATCCCTCAATCGCAGGTAGGGGATAGCCATGGGTAAGTACACCTTCAAGGACTTCCAAGCCGAATACCCGACCGATGAAGCCTGCCTAGAGCGGCTCATGCAGGTCCAGTTCGGCGGCACCGAAATCACCTGCCCGGCCTGCGGCGTCGCGGAGGCCAAATTCCACCTGATGCACACTCGGAAGGCTTATGCCTGCCAGGAGTGCGGCCATCACATCTACCCCTGCGCCGGAACGATCTTCAATAAATCGCGGACCAAGCTCACTCACTGGTTTTTCGCGATGTATCTGATGACCAGCACGCGCCACGGCGTTGCGGCGAAAGAGGTCCAGAGACAAATCGGCGTCACCTACAAGACCGCGTGGCGGATG
>DATNNN010000050.1:0-10355 GCA_035601815.1 Xanthobacteraceae bacterium
GGCTCGACCGGCAATCCCAAAGCGGTGATCAACACCCAGCGCATGTTGTGCTCGAACCAGGCGATGATTTTGTCGAGCTTTCCCTATTTCGCCGACGAGCCACCCGTGCTGCTCGACTGGTCGCCCTGGAACCACACGGCCGGGGGCAATCACAACGTGGGCCTCGTGCTCTACAATGGCGGCTCTTTCTACATCGACGACGGCAAGCCCATGCCCGGTGGCATTGAAGCGACGGTTCGCAACCTGCGCGACGTGGCGCCGAATTGGTATTTCAACGTGCCCAAGGGCTACGACGCGCTGATCCCGCATTTGCGCGCCGATCGCGCGTTGCGGGAGAAGTTCTTTTCCAATCTCAAGATTCTTTTTGTTGCGGGCGCCGGACTTGCCCAGCACCAGCTGAAGGCCATGCAGGACCTCGCCGTTGAGACGCGCGGTGAGCGCGTGCTGTTTTCCGCCGGCCTCGGCTCGACCGAAACAGGGCCGTTCGCCATGGTGCTCCTGTGGCACGAGGAGCGGCCCGGCAACGTGGGTGTGCCCGGGGAGGGCGTCGAGCTCAAGCTCGTGCCCAATGAAGGCAAACGGGAGCTGCGCATCAAGAGCCCGAGCGTCACGCCGGGTTACTGGCGCGCGCCGGAACTCACGGCGAAGGCCTTCGACGAGGAGGGCTTCTACAAGATGGGCGACGCGTTGCAATTCGCCGACCCGAACGATGCCGGCAAGGGCTTCTGGTTCGACGGCCGCGTCACGGAAGATTTCAAGCTCGATACCGGAACGTGGGTGAGCGTCGGGCCGCTGCGCGCGAAGTTCATCGATCACTTCGCTCCCTATGTGAAGGACGTGGTGATCGCCGGCCTTGATCGCGGTGCCATCGGGGTGCTCGTGTTTCCGGATCTCGAACATTGCCGCACGCTCGCAGCGCTCCCGGCGCAGGCGTCCGTGCAGCAGGTCGTGCACGACCCAAAAGTACGCAGAAGGATGCAGGCGCTGCTGCGCTCGCTGGCGCAGGCCGCCACCGGCAGTTCCAATTGGGTGGCGCGCGCGATGCTGCTGACCGAACCGCCGTCGATGGACACCGGCGAAATGACCGACAAGGGATCGATCAACCAGCGGGCGGCGCTGAAGAACCGAGCAGCACTGGTCGAGGCGCTCTATGCCAACCCGCTGCCGCCCGACGTGATTGCGATCGACGGAAAAAACTGAGCAAGATGATCTTCCATCCTGAGAAAGCGCTGATCCCATGATTGCCAAAGGTCACGCCGCGCTCGTCAGCGGCGGCGGTTCCGGCCTCGGTGCCGCGACCGCGACACAGCTGGCGAGCGCGGGCGCCAAGGTCGCCGTGCTCGACGTCAATCTCGATGCCGCCCAGTCCGTCGCCAAGCGCATCGGCGGCATTGCCATCCGTTGCGACGTCACCAGCGCCGACGGCGCCGCCGCGGCGATCAAGGAGGCGCGGGACAAACACGGCGCCGCGCGCATCCTGGTCAATTGCGCCGGCATCGGCGTTGCCAAGCGCATCCTTGGGCGCGATGGTCCCATGCCGCTTGCAGATTTCGAGCGGGTGATAGCGGTCAACCTCAACGGCACGTTCAACATGCTGCGCCTCGCCGCCGCCGACATGGCCACGCTCGAGCCCATGGAAGATGGCGAGCGTGGCGTCATCATCTCCACCGCCTCGGTCGCGGCCTACGAAGGACAGATCGGTCAGGCGGCTTACTCCGCCTCCAAGGGCGGCGTGGTGGCGCTGACGCTGCCGGCGGCGCGCGAGTTCGCTCAGTTCGGCATCCGGGTGAACGCGATCGCCCCCGGCATCTTCCTGACGCCGATGCTGCAAGGCCTGCCGGAGGAAGCGCAGAAGAGCCTCGCCGCCTCTCTGCCGTTCCCCAAGGCGCTGGGCAAACCGGAGCAATACGCCGCGCTCGTGCAGCACATCGTCGAGAACCGTTACCTCAACGGCGAGGTCATTCGGCTCGATGCCGCGCTCCGCATGGCGCCGCGCTGACGCTTGGCGGGAAGCGCATGCTCACGAACCGGCGGCCGGTCCGCATCGAATGGGGCGACTGCGATCCCGCCGGGATCGTGTTCTACCCGCGCTACTTCATGATGTTCGACGCGTGCACGACGCATCTATTGGAGCGCGGTACCGGCCTAAAAAAGTTTCAACTCCTTCAGGCCCACAAGTTTGCGGGCTTCCCGATGGTCGATATCCGTGCGCGCTTCATTGTCCCGCTGCGCTTCGGCGACGATGTGACAATCGAATCGTCGATCACCAAGGTGGGCAAGTCGAGCTTTGACGTGCGTCACGCCATTCTCAAAGGCGATACGCTCGCAGTCGAAGGCCAGGAGGTCCGCGCCTGGGTAGGACGCGACCCGGCTGACCCGGCGAAGATCAAGGCGCAACCCATTCCGCCAGCGGTCGCCGAGGCCTTGCGCAGCGCTAACGCCTAAACGTCCTTGTCTTGCTCCAGCTGCGACGGCCCGAAGGCTTCGCGCGCCGCCACGAGCAGGGCGAGGAGCTGCGCGCGTCCGTCCTCTCCAATGCGCGCGATCATGCGGCTTTCGTGCAGCTCATGCAGCTCGCGCAGCCGCTGCATTAACGCGATACCCTTGCTCGTGAGGTACAACGCATAGGAGCGCCGGTCGCCGGTTGCCGCTTCCCGCCGCACAAACCCGCGCTCTTCCAGCCCGTCAAGCAATGCAACGAGATTGGTGCGCTTGATCCCGAGCGCCACGCTCACCTCCGCTTGCTTCAGCCCGGGATTGTTTTCGATGATCAAGAGCACGCCGTATTGCGCCGGCCTGATCGCAACATCGGCGAATGTACGCAGAAAGTCCTGCGACATGGCGAGCCAGGCGCGCCGCATCAGAAATCCGACCTGACCGGACAGAGGCCCGAGGTCAACGTTTCGATTCGCGACGGGCTCGGCGTCGGCGCCGTTGGTCGGAAATTCCCCGTCGCGCTCGCGAAATGCGCGTCGTGCACGAATGTTGATGGTCATGTCGCACCGCGTCGATGTCTTGCGTTCGTCCAGGTTTGAAAATCATTACAGCAAAGAAATCGAGCTCGGCCAATGGCGAAGAATTGAGGAGGCCGCGACGTCCCGCTATAGTCGGCCATCGGGGGGCGCATGAAGTTCGTCGGTTTCGCAGGAGGTTCGGGCGCGCGCCTTGGTTTGGTCGAGGGCGACCGCGTCGTGGACTTGCAGGCCGTCGATCCGCGAATTCCCAGCGATCTAGGTGACTTGCTCGCGCGCGAGAACGGCGATCTGAAGGAGATCGGCGAGCGGGCGCGCAACGCGCCGGCCGCGGCGCGCCTTCCGCTTGCCGACATTCGCTTCGCGCTTCCCGTCGCCCGACCCGGCAAGATCATCTGCCTCGGGCTCAACTACCTCGAGCACGTCAAGGAAGGGACCAACAAGGTTCCCGATTTCCCGACGATCTTCATGCGCTGCCGTACTTCGCTGGCGCCGCATCTGAGCGCCTTGCTGCGGCCGCTGGTCTCCGAACAATTCGATTACGAGGCCGAGCTTGTGGCCGTCATTGGCCGCCGCGGCAAGCACATCAAGATGGCGGACGCGCTGTCGTACGTGGCGGGATATAGCTGCTTCAACGAAGGTTCGGTGCGCAATTTCCAGCGCCGCACCACGCAATGGGACATGGGCAAGAACTTCGATCGCACCGGCGGCTTCGGCCCGTGGATGGTCACTGCCGACGAGCTGCCGGCAGGCGGCAAGGGTCTCCGTATCCAGTCGCGCATCAACGGCCAGGTGCTGCAGGACGACAATACGAAGAATATGATGTTCCCGGTCGCCGAGACGATCGCCGACGTGAGTCAAGCGATGACGCTGGAGCCCGGCGACATCCTGGTCACCGGCACGCCGTCGGGTGTCGGCTATCCGCGCACGCCGCCGTTGTGGATGAAGGAAGGCGACACGGTGGAGGTGGAGATCGAGGGCGTGGGAATTCTCCGCAACTCGATCAAAAACGAACGGCCGCGTTAGGCCGAGGCGAGGACCGCTGCGCCCTGCAGCTTCGCGAGCGCGGCAAGAAGCTCGTCGCGGCTTCCGGCCGCGAGCGGATCGAGCGGCGGCCGCACGCGCAGCCAATCGTTCGCATTGTCGCGCGCGGCGAGAATGGCTTTCACCGCCGGGATGAGCGGGTAGCTTTGCACCAGCCGCCGCACGGCCGCGACGCGCTCGTGCAGCATCGCGGCATTGCTGTCCTGCCAACGGTCGAAAAGCCCACGAATTTCAATCACATGCGTGTTGGCGGTGGCCGAGATGCAGCCGGCCGCTCCCTTGCGCAGGGCCGCCAGCAACAGCGCCTCGCTGGAAGGGAAGACAGCGAAACCCGGATAGGATTCGAGCAGCTTGTCCATGTAGGCGACGTCGCCGGAGGAGTCTTTCAGGCCCGCGACGATCCCGGGAAACGCGTCGCGCAGCCGGCCGACGAGCGCGACGGACCAGACGATCCCGGTCATCTGCGGGAAGTTGTAGAGGTAGAGCTTCAGCCGGTCGCTGCCGATACGCTCGATCAGCGCGGAAACAAACGCGAATAGTCCGTCGTCCGAGACGCCCTTGTAATAGAACGGCGGCAGCAGCAGCACGCCGCGAACGCCAAGGTCGAGCGCATGCCCCGTGAGGCGCACGGCGTCGCCGAGCGAGGTCGCGCCTGTGCCGGGCAAGAGCTTGTCCGCAGCGATGCCCGCCGCGACCAAGCGCTCGAGCACGGTCTCGCGTTCCGCGATTTCCAATGAGTTCGCCTCGCTCGTGGTACCGAGCACGGCAAGACCATGGGCGCCGTCGGCCAGCAGTCGCCGGCAGTGCGCGATGTAGCGATCGAAATCGATGGAGAGGTCGGCGCGGAATGGCGTCGCCGCTGGCGGCCAAATTCCCTGCGCGACATTCATGTCAATCGACCTTGCGCGGACCGAACAGCCGCTCGGCATTGCCCGAAGCGATGCGCCGCGCCTGGTCTCGCGGCAGCTGGGCGAGCCAGCCGCGATACTCGCGCATGATGTTGTCGTAGCCGAACCAGCGCTCGTTGATCCACGTGTCGGACCCGAGCAGGAAGCGGTCGCTGTATTTGGCAAATAGCTCCCGCCACTCGGCGCTCAGCCTGCCGCCGCCTTCGGTGATGCCGCCGCGGTAGGAGAGCTCGCCCCATAGCGACGGATAACGCTCGAGTAGCTCCTTGACGCGCGCCGGCGCGGTCGAGAAGCCGGTATGCGCCCAGATGATCTTGGCGCGGCGGTCGTGGGCGAACAGCAACTCGAGCGCCGCGTCGTCGCAGTGCGCATGCAGGTAGAGGCCGCGCTCGGTGGCGAACCGCACGATCTTGCCGGCGACCTCGTTCGCTGCGTTCTGGCCGTACACATGGAACTCGCCGACGCCCCGGTAATAGCCGCGCTTGTATTCGCTCTCCACCAGCTCATAGATCGCCGGATCGTTGTGCCATGTGCCGATATCGGCGCGCGTACGGTACGGCCGGATGAACGGCACCACCCAGATGCCGGCGGGCTTCGCCTCGACCAGCGCATGGGTGCCGGTGTTGGGCCGGCTGGTGGACAGGATGCCGGTGATCTTGTTGCGGCGGAAGATCGCGAGCACCTGCTCAAGCGAATAGAACGGTTGCGGTTCCCAGTTGTAGTGAAGATGCGCGTCGAAGATTTCGATCTCTTCCTGCGCCG
Source organism: Xanthobacteraceae bacterium (assembly GCA_035601815.1). Taxonomy (GTDB): domain Bacteria; phylum Pseudomonadota; class Alphaproteobacteria; order Rhizobiales; family Xanthobacteraceae; genus DATNNN01. The sequence continues at coordinate 5,687 of DATNNN010000050.1, forward strand.
GCGCGATCGCGGCCAAGGACAGCGCGCCGGCCGCAATCAAGATCCGTGCTATGCGACGAGGCTTGAGGATCGCGTTCGCGCCCATGTCAGCCCTTGCGGATGTGGAACACGAGGCGTTCGGCGTGCTTCATGCTCTCAACCAGAATATCACCGGTCTCGCGCAACAGGTTTGGAATGTCGACGGCGGCGAGCGGATCGGTGCACTCCACCACGAGCAGGTCGCCCGTCTCAAGGCGGGTCAGCGCCTTGCGGGTCTTCAGCGCCGGCAGCGGACAGCGCAGGCCGGCGAGATCGAGAGTGGTCTCGGCCATGGCCCGGATATAGCAGAAACTGGAGGCACTTGGTGTCGCTTGACCCCGCCGCCGGAGCTTCGCAAAACAGGTCATGAGCCCCTTCACCGAGCGGGCGCAGCGCATAACGCGGCTGGCGCCGCTCCGCGAGATTTTCACGCAACTTGACGCGCTGGCGACGCCGGTCGCCGCACGCGAAATCGATCTCGCCTCGGCTATCGGTCGGGTGCTCGCGGCCGATGTCCGAAGCCCAGCGGCCTCTCCGCCGAAGTCGATCGCGCTGCGCGACGGCTGGGCGGTTCGCGCCGAGCTCGTCGCCGATGCGGGGCCCTATGCACCGGTGCCGCTGCTGGCGCCGGCATGGGTGGAGACAGGGACGTTCATGCCCGCGGACACGGACGCGGTGCTTTTGCCCGACGCAGTGACCATGAACGCGGGCCGCGCCGAAGCAGTCGCCGCCGCGGTCGCCGGCGAAGGCGTGCAGCCGGCGGCGGCGGATGCGGCCGCGGACTTTGTCCTGCGCCGGGCCGGTGAACGGTTACGCCGCACCGACCTGGCGATTCTGCGGGCCGCGGGACTGTCTCGTGTGCACGTTCGTGTTCCACATGTGCGCGTCGCGCTGGCGAACGCCATCGCGGAGACGAAGGATACGGTTTCGCCCCTCGTTGGCGGCATCGTTGAAGCCGCCGGCGGCACGGCGGTCTTCGACCGCGCGATGCCGCTCGAGCGCGCGCTGACCGACGGGATGGACGTTGTCATCGGCATCGGTGGCACCGGCACGGGCCGCAGCGACACGAGCGTGCAGACCCTGGCGCGCCTCGGCCGCGTGGCGGTGCACGGCATGGCGATTTCGCCGGGCGACGCCGCTGCGCTTGGCGACGTAGATGGGCGAGCGGTGCTGTTGCTGCCCGGTCGTCTCGACGCGGCGCTCGCCGCCCTGCTGCTGATTGGGGGGCCACTGCTCGCACGCCTCGCCGGCGCAAGCGAGGACGAGCCGAGGAGTCTCGTGACTCTGAAACGCAAGATTGCCTCGTCGATCGGGCTTGCCGAAGTGGTTCCCGTGCGCCGGGTCGACGGCGGCGTCGAGCCGCTCGCATCGAGCCCGATCCCCTGGCACGCCCTCACCCGAGCGGACGGCTGGATTCTGGTGCCCGCCGAGAGCGAAGGATTTCCAGCGGGCAGTGCTGTCGAGATGCGAGTCCTGCCGTGAGCCGCAAGGAGAAGCCCCACGTGGCGGCGGCGCTGCTCGAGGCGGTGCGGCGCGCAGCACGCCAGGAGCAATTCCTCGAGGTGGTTGCGCCGGAGGAAGCGCGCGCCCGTTTCCACCGCCATCTCGATCTGAAGCCGCTCCCTGCGGAATCCGTCTCCCTTTCGGCGACGCTGGCGCGCGTGCTCGCCGCCGACGTGTTGGCACCGGTGGACGTACCCGCCTTCGACCGCGCCAACGTCGACGGATTCGCCGTCCGCGCCGCCGACACCACGGGCGGCACCGATGCGGCGCCGAAACGCCTCGCGCTCAATCCGGAGGTGCTTGCCTGCGGCGTAGTGCCGGAGCTCGCGCTCGCGCCCGGGACGGCCACCGCCATCGCGACGGGCGGGATGATCCCGCGCGGCGCCGATGCGGCCGTGATGGTGGAGTGGACGGATTTCGTCGAGTCAGGCCACGCGCCCGCGATCGACGTCAGGCGCGCGGTGGCGCCGGGGCAGTTTATCGCGTTCGCAGGCTCCGACATTGCGCGCGGCGAAACGCTGCTTCGGCGCGGCACAGCCGTCGGCTCCCGGGAGATCGGCATGCTCGCGGCCTGCGGACTCGCCGAAGCGCAGGTGGTGCGCCGGCCGAAAGTGGCCGTATTATCCACCGGCGACGAACTCGTCGCACCGGGCGCGCCCCTCAAGACAGGCGCGGTCTATGATTCCAACGCCGCAATCCTTGCTGCGGCGATCAGCGAAACCGGCGGCGACCCGGTGCCTTTCGGCATCTTCCCCGACGACGAGGCGACGCTCGAAGCCGCCGTCCGTCGCGCGCTTGCGGCCTGCGATGTCGTGGTCCTGAGCGGCGGCACCTCGAAGGGCGCGGGCGACCTGTCGCATCGCATCCTTTCCAAACTCGGCACGCCCGGCGTGTTGGTGCACGGCGTTGCGCTCAAGCCGGGCAAGCCGCTTTGTCTGGCCGTCGCAGACAAGAAGCCCATCGTGGTGCTGCCGGGCTTTCCCACGTCGGCGATATTCACCTTCCACGCCTTTGTTGCGCCGGTAATCCGGGCGCTCGCCGGGTTGCCACCGCAATCGGCCGAGACCGTGGAGGCGACGGTGCCGGTGCGCGTTCCGTCCGAGCTTGGGCGCCAGGAGTTTGTGCTGGTGGCGCTCGTGGTCGGCGACGAAGGTCTCGTCGCCTTTCCCACCGCCAAGATCTCGGGCGCGGTCACGAGCTTTTCCGAGGCGGATGGATTTGTCGCGGTGGACGCACTGGCGCCCGCCCTCGATGCTGGCACGCGCGCGCAAGTGACGCTCATCGGCAGAGCGGCGCGCCCCCCGGATCTCGTGATCATGGGCAGCCATTGTGTCGCGCTCGACGCGGTGCTCGGGGCGCTCGCCGAAAAGGGTTTGTCGATTCGCAAGATCGCTGTCGGCAGCCTCGGCGGCGTGGCGGCCGCGCGGCGGGGCGAATGCGATCTCGCGCCCGTTCACCTCGTCGATCCGGCGACCGGAACGTACAATCGGCATCTCGTCACCCCCGGCCTTGCGCTGGTGCCCGGCTGGCAGCGCATGCAAGGCATCGTCCATCGGCCGGGCGATGCGCGCTTCGCGGGCGGCACAGCGCAGGACGCGCTGGCCGCCGCGCTCGCCGATTCGGAATGCCTCATGGTCAACCGCAACGTCGGCGCCGGCACCCGTGTCCTCATTGACAGTCTGCTTAGAGGCGCCCGTCCGGTGGGCTACGGCAACCAGCCGCGCTCGCACAATGCGGTCGCCGTCGCGGTGGCGCAGGGCCGCGCCGATTGGGGAGTGGCGATCGAGCCGGTCGCAAAGCTCTACGGTCTCGGCTTTCTGCCGCTCGGTCCCGAGCATTATGATTTTCTCCTGGTGGAGCGCCGGCGCGACCGCCCGGCGGTGCAGGCGTTTCTCGCGGGGCTGCGCGATCTGGCCGTGCGCGAGCAGATCAGGGCACGCGGCATGCGCCCCGCCGAGGCCTAATTTGCCGGTAGAAGAGAGAAGATGCGTAGTCCGATAAAGCGTTTGCGGGTTGCGGCGGCGGCTCTCTTGCTCGCCGTTGCCCCCGCCGCCGGGCAGGAGTTGCGCGGTCACGGCGGGCCGGTGCGCGCGCTCGCCGTGGCAAGCGACGGCAAGACCGCGCTCTCCGGAAGCTTCGATTCTTCCGCGATCCGCTGGTCGCTCGCACGCAACGCCGCCGAGCAGGTGCTGCGTTTCCACAACAGCGCGGTCAACGCGGTCGCGATTCTGCCAGACGGCCGTTATGCGACCGCAGGGGAAGACGGCCGCATTGCGCTATGGCGCGCTGGGGAACAGCAACCCGCGATTGTTCTGGAGGGCCACAAGGCGCCGGTGGTGGCGCTTACGGTTTCGCCCGATGGCAAGACGCTCGCCTCGGCCTCGTGGGATTCGACGGTCCGGCTGTGGCCGCTCGCCGGCGGCGACGGACGCGTGTTGGAAGGTCATTCGCAAAACGTGAACGGGGTCGCCTTCACCCCCGATGGCCGCGCGGTAGTGAGCGTGGGCTACGACGCCACCCTGCGCATCTGGCCGCTCTCCGGCGGCGCAGCGCAAATCGTCACGCTGCTGTCGCCGCTGAATTCGGTCGTGGTGGCAAGCGACGGCGAGATCGCCGCTGGCGGCGCCGACGGCAAAGTCTATGTCCTGACTCCCACCGGTGCGCTGCTCGGCGCGATCGAGGCGCAGCCGAACCCCATCATTGCGATCGCCGTCTCCGGCGACGGCAAGCTCGTCGCCGCGGCCGGCATTCGGGGCTCGGTGGCGATCATCGAGCGGCCGAGCCGCACCGTCGCCCGCACGCTGGTGGGGCCGGGCCTTCCGGTGTGGTCGGTGGTGTTCGCGCCTGACAATCGCACGCTCCTCACCGGCGGCACCGACCGGGTCATCCGCCGCTGGAACGCGCTGACCGGCGATCCCATCGGTTCCGTCGCCTTGAACGGCAACGAGGATCCGCTTGCCGCCTTCGCCGGCGACCGCGGCGCGGAGGTTTATCGCGCCTGCGTCGCCTGCCACACGCTTGCCCCCGACGAAGGCAACCGCGCCGGCCCGACCCTCTCCGGCATCTTCGGCCGCAGGATCGCGACGCTGCCCGGCTACAGTTTCTCGCCGGCGTTGAAGCAGCTCGATATCGTGTGGACGCCGGAGAC
>DATNNN010000051.1:0-3464 GCA_035601815.1 Xanthobacteraceae bacterium
TGGGCAGCGCCTTTCTGCTCACCGCCGTCATCGGCTCGGGGATCATGGCCGAGCGCCTCGCCGGCGGGAACGGCGCGCTCGCGCTTCTCTGCAACACCCTGCCTACCGGTGCCATTCTCATTGTCCTGATCCTGGTGTTCGGGCCGGTATCGGGGGCGCATCTCAATCCCGCCGTGAGCCTCGCCTTCGCGCTGCGCCGCGAGCTGCCGTGGTCGATGCTCGCGCTCTACGTGGCGAGCCAGCTTGTGGGAGCGATTGCAGGCGTCGCCCTGGCGCATCTCATGTTCGAAGTGCCGGTGTGGCAAATCGCGACCACGGCGCGGAGCGGCGCCGGGCAGTGGTTGGCGGAGATGATCGCCGCTTTCGGCCTGGTGCTCACCATCCTCGGCTGCACGGTCGCGCGCTCGTCGACCACGGCGTACGCGGTCGGGCTCTATATCACCGCCGCCTACTGGTTCACCGCCTCGACCTCGTTTGCTAACCCGGCGGTGACCGTGGCGCGCAGTCTTTCGGACAGCTTCGCGGGCATCGCGCCGGCGAACGCCCCGTCGTTTATCGTGGCGCAGTTCGCCGGCATGCTGGTCGCGGTGGCGATCGCGCCGTTCCTGTTCCAGTCTACCGCGCGCGCTCGTAGAGGCTGATCTGGTGCCGGCTGCAGGGATCGAACCTGCGACCTCCCGCTTACAAGGCGGGTGCTCTACCAGCTGAGCTAAACCGGCGCCGCAAGGGGCGTATCAGCGGCCGGGCGGGGCGACAAGCGCGCCGTTTCCTCATGTCCGGAAAGGCCTTGCGAGGCGGCGCCAGAATCGGGAGGATCGTGCTCCCGCCGCCGTCCTTCCCCATCCGGATCCCGCCATGGCCCGCAAGCCGAGATCGCATGCCCGCGCCGCGCCGCGCCCCGCCGTGTCGCCGGGCCTCCTGCTCGCCGTCTTCACCGCGGCGATCTTCGTCTCGGCCGCGCTCTTGTTCGCCGTGCAGCCGATGTTCACGAAAATCGTGCTGCCTCGCCTCGGCGGTTCGCCGTCGGTGTGGTCGGTGGCCATGGTCTTCTTCCAGGCGGTGCTGCTCGCGGGCTATGCCTACGCCCACTTCCTCATGCGCCACGCGCTGGGCCGTGTCGCCGTCATCGTCCATGTGCTGGTGATGGCGGCGGCGACGCTCATGCTGCCGCTCGCCATTGCCACGACCTGGGGGCGTCCGCCGGCCGACGGCGAAGCACTTTGGCTCCTCGGCCTGTTCACGGTCTCGATTGGCCTGCCGTTCTTCGCGCTCTCCGCCAACGCGCCGCTGTTGCAGGCGTGGTTCGCCCGCACCGGGCATCCTGCGGCCAAGGATCCCTATTTTCTTTACGCTGCGAGCAACATCGGCAGCTTCCTCGCGCTCCTCTCCTATCCGTTCCTGATCGAGCCGTTCGCGCGGCTGCCCGACCAGACCGGGTATTGGTCGTACGTCTTCTATTTTCTCATCGTGCTCATCGGCGCCTGCGGCCTATTGCTGTGGCAGTCGCCCGGCCGGCTGCCGCGGGAAACCGACGCCGTATCGGGCCGGGTGCGGGCGCCGAGCTCACGGGACGCGGCGACGTGGGTGGTGCTGGCGGCGATCCCCTCCGGCCTCCTGGTCGCGGTCACCGCCTATGTCTCCACCGACGTCGCGGCGATTCCGCTCCTCTGGGTGATCCCGCTCGCGCTTTATCTCGCCACCTTCGTCATCGTGTTCGCGCGCAAGCCGCTCATCCAGCACGAGCACGCGGTGATGATCGCGCCGGCGCTGGTGATCGCGCTCATCGTCATCCAGATCTTCGATGCGCTCGACTACATTCTCCTGACCGTCACCATCAACGCCGCCGCCTTCTTCTTCCTCGCGCTGGTCTGCCATGGCGAGCTCGCCAAGCGTCGGCCGTCGGCGCGCTACCTCACCTCTTTCTATCTGTGGATGTCGGCGGGCGGGGTGATTGGCGGCATCAGCGCCGGCCTCATCGCGCCGCAGGTATTCAGCTGGATCGCCGAATATCCCATATTGATCGTGCTCGCGCTGTTGTGCCGGCCGGGGCTCACGTTCTCCACCGATCGCAACGCCATCATCTTCTGGATCGTGTTCGCTGTGGCGGCCCTCGGCGCGATCGTGCCGCGGCTCTTGTTCGGCTGGGAGCCGGACGTGCGGTACTACACGTGGTTCCTCTGCATCGTGCTCGCGCTCGGGGTGCTGGTGTGGCGCGATCCGCTGAAGTTCGCCGTCCTCATCGCGCTTTGCTTCGTCACCATCCGTATCTACGAGGTCTACGGTGTCAGTCAGTACTCGCTGCGCAGCTTCTTCGGCGTGCACCGCATCTACGAGACCAACAGCGGCCAGTTCCGCGTACTCAAGCACGGCACCACGGTGCACGGCGCCCAGCAGCTCACCGGCGACGACGGCAAACTTCTCACCGGCCGGCCTCCCGACATTATGTATTATTACGAAAGCTCGGCCATGGCCCAGGCGGTGCGTGCCGCCCGCGAGGTCAAGCGCGGGCCGATCAAAATGGCGGTGATCGGGCTCGGCGCCGGCAGCCTCGCCTGCCATACGCGGGCGGGCGAGACCGTCACCTATTACGAGATCGATCCGGCGGTGATCCGCATCGCCCGGGATCCGCAGCGGTTCACGTATATCGCGAAATGCGCCCCGAACGCGCAGCTCGTGCTCGGCGACGCGCGGCTGACCCTCGCCGACGCGCCGGACGGGCAATACGACATCATCCTGGTCGATGCCTTCTCCTCGGACGCGATCCCGACGCACCTGCTCACCCGCGAGGCGATGGCGGTGTACCTGAAGAAGCTTAGTCCGCGCGGTCTAGTGGTGATGCACGTGTCGAACCGGCACCTGGAGCTCGCCTCGGTGGTGGGCGGCATCGCGCGGGCGAACGGCATGGCGGCCATGGTCAACCGCGGGGACAGCGATGAGGAATCCGATTCCAGCGAATACAAGTTCGTCGGCACGGTGACGGCGGCGGCGCGGACCAACGCCGATTTCGGCGCGTTGCCGCGCGACAAGGATTGGCGGCCGCTCAATCCCGACCCGGGCCAGTGGGTGTGGACCGACGACTATTCCAACGTGGTCGGCTCCATGCTGCGCCAGCTCAGCCGCTAGCGGGCTGCAGCGCCGTCTGGGCGAGGCCGCGCGGGCCCGATGCGGTGAGTCCGCCGTCCACCGGCACGATGGCGCCGGTGATGTAGGCGGCCATGGGCGAGGCGAGAAAGAGCGCGAGCTCCGCCACTTCCGCCTTGGTCCCGAAGCGGCGGAGTGGGAGCGACTTCTGCGCCGCCGCGCGGATCTCGGCGCTGGGCGCAAGGCGCGCCATGCCCTCGGTGTCTTCGATAGGGCCGGGGATGATCGAGTTCACGCGGATGCCGTCGCCGCCCCACTCGATGGCGAGCACGCGCGTCAACATGTCGACGCCGGCCTTGGCGGCGCAGACGTGCGCCTGCAGC
>DATNNN010000052.1:0-33929 GCA_035601815.1 Xanthobacteraceae bacterium
GTCGGCGCCGACGGCGCCGCGGTGCTCGAGATTGAGCAGGATGGTGAGCGCGTCCTCGACGATCTTGTGCGACTTCTTGCCCTTGATATCGGCGATGAAGCCGACGCCGCAGGCGTCGGATTCGCGCGTCGGATCGAACAAGCCGAAGGGCTGCGGCAACGGGTGAGCGTCGGCGCGGATCTGCGATCCGTTCCGGCTTCCGTACTTCGCTCGACATCCCTTCGCCATCGTCTCGTCCTCAGCGCCATTTTCGCGCCGTTCGCGGCAGGCTCGCCTCGCGGCGGTCCGCCATTGATCTCGATCCCTTCTTCCGGATGAGCGGTTCGCTTCTCTCGGCTCCGCTCGAGCCCGTCGCCCGGGTAAGTCGGCGCGACTATGATCCGCGTTTCGCGGCTCCGCGCTAGCGGCGTTTTCGTTTCGAGTTCAGCGCGCCGGTCGCCATAGTGCCCGCTCAAATGGGACAGTATCACTGTCCTATTCTTCATAACATGCCAGATTTCCTGTCGCCCCACAAGCGCCAACCGAACGGATATTGCGAATTTGCTTGTTCGGACGAAATAAAACGTCGGCCGTGGTTAACTGGCGGCAACCGCGCTCGCGCAAAACCTCCGTCTTTCAGTCGCGGCCACGCCGTATTCCGGTGTCGCACTGGGGCCGTTCTCGATTCCAATCTTGAAGGGGCGCGACATGTTCCAGCTGAGATCGATCCTCGCGGCGCCGCTCGCGCTTGCGGCGTTCGCGGCAGTGCCGGCCAGCGCGCAATACTATCCGGGACCGCCGCCCGGCTACGTCGGACCGGAATTCCGGATCATCCCCGAGCCCGAGATCGTGAGCATCCTGCGCTCGCTGGGCTTCACGCCGATCGGGCGGCCGCGCCTGCAGGGCCGGCTGTGGATCGTGCGCGCGCTCGGCGAGGATGAGACCCCCATGCGCGTCGTGCTCGACGCTTCGAGCGGCGAGGTGGTCGACGCGATCGCCATCGCTCCGGGGGCGTCGCCGCTCGCACGCCGCTACGGCATGGTCCCCGGCGAGCTCGACGATCCGGAATACCGCGACTACCCGCCGGCCCCGCGCGTCTATCCGCGGCAGCCCGGCCCGCGGGTGATCTATCGCGATCGCGACGTATTCTACGATGACGACCTTCCGCCGCCGCCCGCGGCAGTCGGCCCGCGCTCAAGCATCGACAATCCGCGAGGGATCCAGGCGCGCCGCGAGCCGGCGCAGGAAAAGCGCGCCGCGGTGCCGACCCCGCGGCCGAAGCCTTCGGAAATCGCGACGGCCGGAAAAGACCCAACTGTCACTGGCAGCTTACCGCCGACGAGCCAGCCGCTTCCGCCGGTCAATCCACTGGAATAACCGGGTCCGCCGCAAACAAAAAGGGCGCCCGTGAGGGCGCCCTTTCCATTTGGCGAAGCGGATTCCTCAGGCAGCTTTTGCCTTGGCGTCGATCACCTGTGGCTTGCCGTTGCCGATGGGAATCTGGCGCGGCTTCATGGCCTCGGGAATCTCACGCACGAGGTCGACGTGCAGGAGCCCGTTCACCAGGTTCGCGCCCACGACCTTCACATTGTCGGCGAGCTCGAAGCGGCGCTCGAAGGCGCGCGCGGCGATGCCCTGGTAAAGAACCTCGTCTGCGTTCTTGCCGTTTGGCTGCTTCTCACCGCGGATGGTGAGGGTGTTCTCCTTCGCCTCGATCGAGAGCTCCTGGTCGGCGAAGCCGGCCACCGCGAGGGTGATGCGATAGGCGTTCTCGCCGGTGCGCTCGATGTTGTAGGGCGGGTAGCTCGGCGCCGCGTCGACGCCCGCGAACGAATCGAGGAGCGAGAACAGGCGGTCGTAGCCGACGGTGGAGCGGTAGAGGGGAGTGAGATCGAACGTACGCATGGCATATCCTCCTTTGAAGCGACATGCAGATGGCCCGCCGAAGCCGGGCCGGTTAAGTGCGCAGCCCGATCGGGCCTGCGCGAGCGCCATATGGGTAGGGTTGCGGCGTCCGCAAGGGGCCGACCCATTCGGTAAACCATTGATAACCATCAGTTATTAGCTAGGAAAATAGCTATGTGATTTTGACTCGTTTTTCCCACCCAACCCGTTCAAAAGATTTCCATGCACTGGCGTCCGGCACTGATCATCGCGCTTCTGGCGGGACTGGCCGCCGCGCCGGCATATGCCCAGGATCCCGGGCAAAAGGCGCCAGTCATTCCGCGTCCCGCGACAGTGGAGAACTACGATTATTTCGACGATCCCGGCGTGGGCAGCATTCCGCGGCCGCTGGGTGCTGGCGAAGTCACGACGCTCTTGCAGGCGCGCGGCTTTAAGGACGTGGCGGTGCTCCGCCAGCGCGGGGCGAACTTCGTGGCGGAAGCGACGGGCAAGCTCGGCGAGCGGGTCCGCCTCGTGGTCAACGGCCGCACCGGCGGCATCGACGGCGCGCGCGTAATCGTGCCGCCGCGCCGGCGCAAATGAAGGGGCCGTTGCGGAGCGGCCGCGCGCGTTGTAACGCTCGCCCCCGCCGCGGACGCGAGCGCGGCGTGATCGCGATCGGATAATGAGCCTCCTCGACATTGCGGCGAACCCGGTGCCGGCCGGCGCGGTGACCGGGTATCTCGAAACCAGCGACGGGGTGCGCATCCGCTACGCCCGCTGGACGCCGCTCGCCGCGCGGCGCGGCACCGTGTGCCTGCTCACCGGCCGCACTGACATGATCGAGAAGTATTTCGAGGTGATCAGCGAGTTGCGCGAACGCGGGTTCGCTGTCGCCGCGCTCGACTGGCGCGGGCAGGGCGGCTCGCAGCGCCTGCTCTCCGATCCGCGCAAGGGGCACGTGCGGCGCTTCGAAGACTATCAGCTCGACCTCGAGGCGCTGATACGCGAGGTCGTGCTGCCCGACTGTCCGCCGCCGCTGTTCGCGCTCGCCCATTCCATGGGCGGTGCGATCCTGATCGAAGCGGTGCAGAAGGGCCGGCGCTGGTTCGATCGCATCGTCGTCACCTCGCCGATGATCGGCTTTACCGGCCTCACGGCCGCGCCTTTCGCGCGCACGGCGGTGACGCTGGGCGCCTGGCTCGGTCTCGGCCGCTCCTACATCCCGGGCGGCGGGCCGACGGCCGTCACCAACCGCCCCTTCCTCGGCAACCCGATCACCTCCGATCTCATCCGCTACGAGCGCACCGCGGCGATCGTGCAGACCAATCCCGATCTCGCGCTCGGCTCGCCGACCATCGGCTGGACCTACGCGGCTTATCGCCTGGTCGACACCTTTGCCGACCCGACCTATCCGTCGGCGCTGCGCCAGCCCATGCTGCTGCTCGCCGCCGGTGAGGATCGCATCGTGTCGTCGCCGGCGATCGAGCGCTTCGCTTTTCGTCTGCGCGCCGGCGCCCATCTCGTGATCAACGGCAGCCGCCACGAGATTCTGATGGAGCGCGACATCATCCGCGAGCAGTTCTGGGCGGCCTTTGACGCGTTCGTTCCGGGCACGCCGCTCGTGACGGGAACGGCACTCTATCGCTGAGATCAGCCGGCGAGGAGCTTCAGCGCTTGCGCGTGCACGCGCTTGTCGCCGGCGGCGATGATGCGGCCACCCTTGAGCGCACTGCCGCCGTTCCAGTCGGTGACCATGCCGCCGGCGCCCTCGATGATCGGGATGAGCGGCACGATGTCGTGGGCCTTGAGGCCGGCCTCGATCACGAGGTCGACGTAGCCGGCGGCGACCATGCAATAGGCGTAGCAGTCGCCGCCGTAGCGCGCGAGCCGCGCCCGCTTCTCCACCTCGGCGTAGCGCGCGCGCTCGTCGTCGCGCATCAGCATCGGGCTCGTCGTGAACAGGACGGCATCGGCGATGCTGGCGCACGCCCGCGTCGCCATGCGCCGGTCGCCGGCGGGGCCGCGATAGCGCGTGCCTTGCCCATCGCCGAAGAACTGCTCGCCGATGAACGGCTGGTGCATCATGCCGTAGACCGGCGCGCCGTCCTTGAGGAGGCCGATGAGCGTGCCCCATGCCGGCATGCCGGCGATGAACGATTTCGTCCCGTCGATGGGATCGAGCACCCAGACAAACGGCGCGTCCGGCCGGTCGTCGCCGAATTCCTCGCCAATGATGCCGTGGTCGGGGAAGGTGGAGCCGATCAAGGCCCGCATTGCTTGCTCGGCGGCGCGGTCGGCGGCGGTCACCGGATCGAAAGCGGCGCCGCGGCTCTTGTCCTCGACCCCGAGGGCGGTGCGGAAATAGGGCCGGATCGCATCGCCGGCGACGCGGGCGAGTTCCTCGACGAACGCCGCGAAATCGACCGCACCCATGCCGCCTCCTAAAAAGGTCGTGCACCTCATAGACGCGCCATGTGCGGCGGGCAACGCTCTAATTCCGGGAGGCGCATTGCCGGGTGTGGCTGCCCATGGCAATGGCTTGGTACCGGCGCCGATAGAAGCGCCGGCGGAGGAACGTCGTGGAAGGTGCCGGTGGCGAACGGCTGCCCAAGATCGCCGTGGGAACGGCGATCGCTCTGATCGCGGCGCTCGTCGGCACGCACGTCATGAGCCAGTTCCTGCGCAACTCCATCGGCGTTATCGCGCCCAACCTCGCGCAGGACATCGGCCTCGGCGCCGCAGGCATCGGCCTTCTGTCGAGCGCCTTCTTTCTTTCCTTCGCCGCGGCGCAGATCCCGGTCGGCATCGCCATCGACTATTACGGGCCACGCCGCGTGATGTCGTCGTGCGTGGCGATCATGGTGCTCGGCGTCTCGGTCTTCGCCTTCGGCGCCAACGCGGAGGCGTTGCTGCTCGGCCGCGTGCTCATGGGGCTCGGCTGCTCGAGCTTCTTCATGGGGCCGCTCGTGGTCTACGGCCGCTGGTTCTCGCCCGACCGCTTCTCGACGCTCACCGGCGTGCAGCTCGGCGTGTCGGGCATGGGCATGCTCGCGGCAACCGCGCCGCTCGCCTACGGCACGGCCACGATCGGCTGGCGCCCGAGCTTCCTCGTCATCGCGGCGTTGGGCGTGGCGCTCGGCGTCATCATGTTCGCTGTCGTGCGCGACGACCCGCCGGGGCGAACACCGCCGCCGCGAACGGACAGCTTGGCTCACTCGATGCGCGGACTCGCGCAGGTGGTGCGCGTGCCGTCGCTCGTGCCCGTGTTCGTCATGAACGTGTTCACTTACTCGGCGATCGTAACGGTGCTCGGTCTATGGGCCGGGCCGTACCTTTCGCACGTCTACGGCTACGACATCGAAGCGCGCGGGAACTTGCTGTTCGTGCTCGCCTTCGTCTACGTGACGGCGACGCTCTTGTGGGGCCCACCGACCGGCTGTTCCAGAGCTACAAGAAGCCGGTGATCATCGGCGCGCTCGCCACCGTCACGCTGCTCGCATGGCTTGCCGTGGTCGGGCGGCCGGACACGCCCTTGCTCGTCACCTGGTTCGTGCTCCTGGGATTGGCCGCGGGCTTCTCGCCGGTGTTGACGGCGCACAACCGCGCATTGTTTCCCCCGGCCCTCATGGGCCGCGGGCTCACGGTGATGAATCTCGGCACCATGGGCGGTGTCTTCCTCATGCAAGCGCTGACCGGCGCGGTGGTGGGATTATTCGACGCGCCGGGTGGCGTTTATCCACTCGACGCCTATCGGGCGGCGTTCGCGGTGGAGGCACTGCTCTTGGGCTTGGCGACGCTCCTGTATTTGTTGGCCCGCGATCCCCGAGAATCCGGCCTGCACAAGGTGTCGCAGCAGGGCCACACTGCGACATAAATGCCGCATTTATCCACTTGCGGCTGTTGCAGCGCGGTGGCATATTGTTGCGGTGCGATAGCGCGATGGCGTCGCGTTATCGCCGCCCTCCTTGGGCGTTTCCTCCCTAGACTTGGGCCGCTGGGCAACCAGCGGCCCTTTTTCTTTCAAGGGCTTGAATACCTTTTTGACGACGACGCGATGAATCGCAGGTGACGGATTGCCGTCGCCGCAAAGGCGAGTCGCGGCGCCAAGAGTGCGGCGCAAACGTTAGGTCAGCGACACTGACCGTAATTTCGCGGCTACTCGGCGGCGTCGCGGAGCGGCGCGATCTGCGTAGTTGCCGCCGCGAGCGCGCTCACCATGCGCCCGAGATCGGCGCGCACCGCCTCGAAGCGGTCGCTCTTGCGGTACTCGCGCTCCTCCATGTAGAGGGCGCGGTTGATCTCGATCTGCACCGCATGCAGTCCGGCGGCCGGGTCGCCGTAGTGCTCGGTGATGAAGCCGCCGGCATACGGCTTGTTGCGCAACACCGCGTAGCCCAGTGCGCGCAGCGATTCTTCGATCACGTCGGTGACCGCCGGCGCGCAACTCGTGCCATAGCGGTCGCCGAGCACCATGTCGGCACGTGGGCGCTCTTCGCGTCCGCCGGCGTTCGACGGCATGGAGTGGCAGTCGAGGAGAACGGCAAGCCCGAACGTGGACTGGGCCTGCAGGACCAGACGCCGCAGGGCCCGGTGATAGGGCTTGTAATAGAGCTCGATGCGCCTCAGCGCCTCGTCCACCGGCAGCCGGCGGTCATAGATCTCGCGGGCGTCGCCGACGACACGGGCGATGGTGCCGAGGCCGCCGGCCACTCGCAGCGAGCGCGTGTTGGCGAACGCCGGAAGGCGACCGTCGAACATGCGCGGGTCGAGCTCGTAGGGCTCCCGGTTCACGTCGAGGAATGCCCGCGGGAAATGCGCCCGCATCAGCGGCGCTCCGTGCCGGACCGCGTCGGCGAACAGCTCGTCCACGAAGGTGTCCTCGGAACGGCGAAGGCCCGGGAGATCCAGCCGGCTCATGGTGAGGAAATCGGCCGGGTACGATCGGCCGCTATGGGGCGAATTGCACACCACCGGCCCGCCGAGGATCTCGGGCTCGGTAACCTCGAAGGCGGGGTCGAGCTCTTGGACGATGCGGGCGCTCATGCAGGAGGTCTCGGGCTCGCGGAGGGGATTCGCGCCCCCATTCTGCAAGGGGTTTGGGGCTCTTGTGAAGGGCGCCGGCGGCTAATTCGCGGCGCCTTCACCGGCCGTTTACCGGCGATGGTGCTTATGTTGGGGTCAGCGTTAGTAAAGCCCAGTACGGGCGGCGGGGCGTATGCACAAGATCCTATTGGCGGAAGACGACGGCGACATGCGCCGTTTTCTCGAGAAGGCGCTGGCGAACGCCGGCTACGAGGTGGTGGCTTTCGACAACGGGCGCTCGGCCTATGACCGGCTGCGCGAGGAGCCCTTCGAGCTTCTGCTCACCGATATCGTCATGCCCGAGATGGACGGAATCGAGCTCGCCCGGCGCGCCACCGAGATCGATCCGGATCTCAAGGTGATGTTCATCACCGGCTTCGCTGCCGTCGCGCTCAACGCCGACAACAAGGCCCCCAAGGACGCGAAGGTGCTGTCCAAGCCCTTCCACCTCAAGGATCTGGTGAACGAGGTCGAGCGTTTGCTCGCGGCCTGACCGAGCTTGCGCCCCTTTCCTTGAGCCGATATAGACCCCCGTCCTGCTAACGGGCGCGTAGCTCAGCGGGAGAGCACTACCTTGACATGGTAGGGGTCACAGGTTCGATCCCTGTCGCGCCCACCATCTGGTTTCGGGATCAGAGCGTCATGAAAGTCCGCAATTCGCTTCGTTCGCTGCGCGGCCGCCATCGCGACAACCGGCTCGTTCGCCGCAAGGGGCGCGTCTACGTCATCAACAAGACCCAGCGCCGCTTCAAGGCTCGCCAGGGCTGATCGCCCGACCACAGCCGCATAAATCTGCCTTGCTGTTGCCGGGAACGGGCCTAGACTCGTTGCCATGCGCTTCGACCGAATCCTGGTCCTCGTCCTAGGCGCGGCCCTGGTCGCGGCCGCCGGCCACGCCGCGGCACAATCGGTCCCCGAGCAGCCCAAGGCCGGGCGTTCCAACGCCACCGCCAAGACGGACAAGCGCACGGCCCGGGTGCAGAAGCCCGACCGGGCGGCGCGGCTCGACGCGCTGTTCGAGGTGCTGGCCAAGGCGCCCGACGCCAACATCGCGAAGGTCATCGAGAGCCGGCTCGAATCCCTGCTCGCCCAATCGGGCAGCGACACGTCTGACCTGCTCATGGGCCGCGCCCGGGTCGCAATGGAGGCCAAGGAGAGCGATCTCGCGCTCGGCCTTCTCGATTCGGTGGTGGCGATCCAGCCGGACTTCGTCGAGGCCCGCGCCCGGCGAGCGACGGTGTATTTCCTGCAAAAGGACTACGCCCGCTCGCTCGCCGATCTGCGCATGGTGCTGGCGCGCGAGCCGCGCCACTACGGCGCGCTTTCCGGTCTCGGCGTCATCATGCAGGATCTCGGCGAGGACAAGCGCGCGCTCGAGGCCTTTCGCAAGGCGCTCTCCATCCACCCGTATCTTACGGGCGTCACCGATCTCGTGAAGAAGCTCACGGTGAAGGTCGAGGGCCGCGAGATTTGACGGCTCAGTCGGCGATCGGGCTCGTTTCACCCACGTAGGCAATCCGGACCATGTTGGTGGCGCCGGGGGTGCCGAGCGGCACGCCGGCGACGATGATCACCCGCTGCCCCGTTTGGGCGAAGCCTTCGCGGAAGGCGATGGCGCAGGCGCGCGCCACCATGTGGTCGAGGTCGGGCGCCTCCTCGGCGACCACGCTATGGACGCCCCACGCCAGCGCAAGCTTGCGGCCGGTGGCGAGCTTGGGCGAAAGCGCCACGATGGGCGGGCGCGGCCGTTCGCGGGCGACGCGCAGCCCCGTGGCGCCCGAGCTGGTGAGACAGAGGATCGCCGGCAGCGCCAAGGTCTCGGCGACCTGGCGGGCGGCGGCGGCGATGGCGTCGGCGCCGGTCGCCTCCGGCGCGTGGTGGTGCGCTTCGATCTCGGTGAAATAGGTGGGATCGCGCTCCACCTCCTCGGCGATGCGGTTCATGGTGGCGACCGCCTCGACCGGGTACTTGCCCGCGGCGGATTCCGCCGAGAGCATGATCGCATCGGCGCCCTCGAACACGGCGGTGGCGACGTCGGAGGCCTCGGCGCGGGTCGGGATCGGCGACGAGATCATCGATTCCAGCATCTGGGTCGCGACCACCACGGGCTTTCCCGCTCGCCGCGAGGCGCGGATGATCTGCTTCTGCAAGCCAGGCACGCGCTCGATCGGCAGCTCCACGCCGAGGTCGCCGCGCGCCACCATCAGCGCGTCGGACAGCTCCACGATCTCGTCGAGCCGGCCGATCGCCTGCGGCTTTTCGATCTTGGCCAGCACCGCGGCGCGGCCGCGGATGATCTTCTTCGCCTCGGCGACGTCGTCGGGGCGCTGGATGAAGGACAGCGCGATCCAATCAGCGCCGGCCTCCAGCGCCGCGTCGAGGTCGGTGCGATCCTTGGGGGTCAGCGCCGACACCCGCACCACGGCGTCGGGCAGGCTCACGCCCTTGCGGTCCGATACGCGGCCGGCCACCTCGACGCGAGCGACCGCGCGCTTGGGGGTCGCTTCCATGACCACGAGGCGAACCTTGCCGTCGTCGATGAGCAGGCGCTGGCCGGCCGAAAGCGCGGCTAGCACCTCGGGATGGGGCAGGCAGACGCGGGTTTCGTCGCCGGGCTTGTCGCTGTCGTCGAGGACGAAGTTGGCGTCGAGGCTAAGCTCGACGCCGCCCTTGGCGAAGGCGCCGAGGCGCAACTTCGGCCCCTGTAGGTCGACGAGCAGGCCGATAGGACGGCCGTGGCTCTTCTCCACCGCGCGGATCGCGTCCACATAGGCGCTGAGCGTCGCGTGGGAGGTGTGACTCATGTTGACGCGGAAAACGTCGGCGCCGGCCGTGAACAGGCGCTCGATGACCGCGCGATCTGCAGAGGCCGGACCAAGGGTGGCGACGATTTTCGTCCGGCGCTGGCGCCTCATCGTCCCGGTGCTCCGGGCCGCCCACCGGCAGCCGGCTGCGGCAAGGTGGGGGCGACCTGGCCTTGTTCGGTGAGCTGCACGGTCCAGTTCTTCTGCTCGCCGGTGTCGACCTCGAAGAACCCGGTGCGATCGAAGCCGCGGGTGAGGCAATCCTCGACGCCGCGGATGGTAAATTCCTTGTCGCGCGTGCACATGAAGGCTTTGCCCGCCCATTCGCCGCCTTGGTCGTAGTCGATGGCGTAGAGGTAATAGTAGCGCGCGACCAACGGGCCGCGGACGAGTGTCTCGCAGGAGTTGGCGGCAATGTTCCACCAGCCCTCGGTGATCCAGGCCGCCTCCTCCTTGTAGCCCATGGCGATGCCGATGCGGTTTGTGGTCCGGTTGCAGATGCGGAAATCGGCGGAGGCCGGCATGGACACCACAGTGAGCGGAGCGACAAGCAACAGAAGCGGCAGGAGCCGGAGGGCAATGCGCGAGCGGAACATCGGGACGGGAAGCCTCTCAGGAACGCGACGCAGGCCCGGAGCCGAGGAGCTGGTCTTTCTCTCCGCCCGCTGGTCAGGTGTCAACGAGCACCACACGCAAGTCGTTAACGTTGGTGCAGGTCGGCCCCGGGGTCAGGAGATCGCCCATGCGTTCGAAGAATCCGGTCGAATCGTTGTCGGCGAGAAAACGGGCGGGATCGAGACCAATGGCGGCGGCGCGGGAAAGCGTTGTTTCGTCGATGAAAGCGCCGGCGGGATCGGTAGGCCGCCCGCCGCCGCCGTCGGTGCCGTCTGTATCGGCGGCGAGCGCCGCGATCCCGGGCGCGCCGCCGAGCGCCAGCGCCAGCGCCAGCGCATATTCCTGGTTGGGACCGCCGCGGCCGGAGCCCTTCAACGTCACCGTCAGCTCGCCGCCGGAGATCAGTGCCGTGGGTTTGCCGCTGTGCGCAAGCTTCCGCGCATGGGCGGCATGCAGGTCGGCCACCGCGCGAGCCTCGCCCTCGACCCGGTCGCCGATCACGATGGAGGTGAGCCCGGCGGCGCGCGCGACCGCTGACGCTGCGACCAGGGCCTGGCTCGGGCGCGCGACGATCTCGAAGCTGGTGCGGGCGAACGCGCCGTCGCCGCGCTTTGGGGTCTCGTTCTTCGGATCGGCGAGGGCCGCCGCGATCGAAGCCGGCACGTCGATGTGATAGCGGGCGAGAATTGCGCGGGCGTCGGCGAGCGTGGTCGGATCGGGCACGGTCGGCCCGGAGCCGATCGCCGACGGATCGTCGCCGGCCACGTCGGAGATCGCAAGCGTAACGAGCCGCGCCGGTCCGTTCTTGGCGCGCGCGATGCGGGCGGCGAGCTTGCCGCCCTTGATGTGGGAGAGATGCTTGCGCACGGCGTTGATCTCGCCGATGGCGGCGCCCGAGGCGAGAAGGGCGCTGGTGAGCTTGCGCTTGTCGGCGAGTAACACGTCCCCCGCGGGCGCGATCCAGTTCGCCGAGGCGCCGCCGGAGATCAGCACGAGCACGAGATCATCTTGCTCCACAGCGTCGGCGAGCTTGAGCGTGCGCTCGGTGGCGTCGATGCCAGCCTGGTCGGGCAGGGGATGGCCGGCTTCGATGAGCTTGATGCGGCACGTGGGCCGGCCGTACCCGGTGCGGGTGACCGCGATCCCGTGGATGCGCTCCGGGGCAAGACCAAGCGTGTCGAGGTAGTGGCCCTCCGCCACTTCGGCCATGGCGCCGGCGGCCTTGCCGGCGGCGAGCACGAGGATGCGTCCGGCCGGCGTCGTGGGCAGCGCCGGCGGCAGGCACGTGGACGGGTGCGCGGCGGCGACGGCCGCTTCATAGAGCCGGAGGAGCAGGCTTCTCGCTTCGGCAGGCGGCATGGCGCTCCCTCGATCGACAACGCACCAGCCGTTCGCGCGGCGGCTTGCGATGGGCTACTATAGGCGCAAAGGAACGCAACGATGACCATCGACGATCGCACCCGGGTCGAGCTTGAAGCGGCGGTCTACCGCCGACTGGTGGAGCACCTGCGCCAGCGCACAGACGTGCAGAACATCGACCTGATGAATCTCTCTGGCTTCTGCCGCAACTGCCTGTCCAACTGGATGAAGGACGCGGCCGACGCCAAAGGGTTGCCCATGACCAAGGACGAGAGCCGCGAGGCGGTCTATGGCATGCCCTACGACGAATGGCGCAAACGCTATCAGCGTGACGCGAGCCCCGAGCAGCAGGCAGCCTTCGTCAAATCGCAAAACCACTAACCCCGTCCCCCTCGCAGCAAGGAGAACGAAATGGCGGCAACCGCCAATTTCGCGAAATCGCAGTTGAAGGCGCTGGTCGAGCGCGTCGAGCGCCTGGAGGAAGAAAAGAAGGCGCTTTCCGAGGACATCCGCGAGGTCTACGGCGAGGCGAAGGCCAACGGCTTCGACACCAAGGCGATGCGGGTGGTGATACGCCTGCGCCAGCAGGACACCGACGAGCGGCGCGAGCACGAGGCGCTGGTCGAGCTCTACCGGGAAGCGTTGGGGCTGATCGCGAAGTAGGTCAGCGCGCGAAAGCGACGACGCGCAGCGCCACGACCGCCGGGCCGGCGAAGCGCGTGGCGGGGGCCTCAACGAGATTGTGCCCGAAGCCGAAGGCAACGGCGGTCTTGGCCGGCTGCATCAGGGTGCGCCAGCTTTCGAGATTCGGTTGCCGCAGCTCGGCGCTGTATTGCACCATGGCCGGGGCATAGAGGCTGGTCGACACCGCGGGCTGCGCGATGAGCGTGCCCAGCGCCGGCTTGTCGCCGGTCTCGGCGCGCACGGGGTTCTGCGACAGTACGCCGTCGCTCCGCGTGAGACCGCTGGCTTCCGGCGCATAGGCGAGAACTTGGGTAGCCGGGCGGTTGTCGCGGCCAGTGATGACCGCAGGCAGCGAGGCCGTGGTCTCGCGGCGGTCGATCTGGGCGAGCCCGAGATCGAGCGGCCGCGGGCGGGGCAGCGGAACCGCTTCGGCGGCGGCGGCGCCGGTCTGCCACTGCAGCTTCGGCATGGCGCCGGCGGAAGCAAGCACCGTGCGCTTGACCGGGACTCTCGCCGCCTCTTCCTCGTCCTCGTCTTTGGCCTTGAACAGCTTGGCGAAGAACTGCTTGACGCGGCTGGGGTTCTCCACTTGCTCCTCGTCGTCGCCGCGCGAGGCGAGCGCAAGCGAGCTGCCGCGACCGCGGCGCTGCAACTCGGCGACCGCGAGGTCGTAGCCCGCGAGCGGCCGGCCATCGACGGGCAGGTATACGGTCTTGCCGTCGGGGAACACGCGGGCGAGCTGGTCGCGGGTCATGCGCGGCCACATGCGGACGCTGCCGGTGTCCATGTGTACGAACGGCGAGCCCGAGGTCGGATAGAAGCCGACGCCGCCACGCTGCAGGCGGAGGCCCGCGACGCGGAGGTCGGAAAGATTGGCGTCGGGGATGTAGAAATCGATCGCCTTGCCGTTCATGTGCTGGCTGAAGCGGGCGACGCCGCGCGAGCGCCGGCGCAGCATGGAATTAGTCTCGGGCGAGCGATAGGCGGAGACGATATGGACCGGCTCCTTGGCCCCGGTCTCGCGCTGGACCTCCCACAGGATGTCGAAGAGGTGGGGATCCATGGTGGTTTCTTTGTCGTTCCGCCAGTCGCGCAGGAAATGATTGATCTTGGCGAGCGCGCCTTCGTCATAGCGGCCGTTGCGCTTGAAGGTGACGGTGAGATCGTCGTCGCGGTGGGTGTGGTGGAGCGAGATCGTGCGCGTGTCGCCGTTCGCCACCAGGCTGTCCTTGTTGCCGGGCAGGGCGACGAGGAACAGAAGCGCGAGCCCGCCCGCGGCGAGCGGGCGCACGGACGCACGGCAGAGAGCTCTGTCGAGGGCTAAAATAGGCACGAACCGTCCCAAGTCGCGTCTACTTGCTCTCAGGCGCGCCCTGCGGACGCACCCGGTTTCTTAACGTGAATGCAGCCTTACCGGGTGCGGTTAACGGCCGATGACCGCGACACCTTCCCCGTCGTTCCCAGCCCTTTGGCTATGGG
Organism: Xanthobacteraceae bacterium; assembly: GCA_035601815.1. GTDB lineage: Bacteria > Pseudomonadota > Alphaproteobacteria > Rhizobiales > Xanthobacteraceae > DATNNN01. Next base: position 13,890 of record DATNNN010000052.1, read on the forward strand.
AGGATCGTGGCAAAAAGGTGCCGTGGATCAAGGGTTCTCGGCGGTTATCCGCAGAAACCCTTGCGCCAGGCCGGTCTTGCCGGCCCGGCTAATCGCGGTTGTGGTTAACGGGAACGCTAAAATCCTAGCGGAAGAACCCGAAGAAGCCGCGGAACGGGTTCTGCCCGTAGCCGTAGCGGTCCGGCATGCGCAGCACCTCGCGCGATACCCCGGACGGATTGCGCGGCCGCTCGATCGCAACGTCCGCCACCCGGCGCTCGTCGCCCTTGAGAAGGGCAAGCACGCGCTGGTCGCGGCCGTACACGTCCTCGCGAAGCTCCAGCTTGCCGGCGTCGTCGACGAACGCCGTCTGATAGGTGAGGTGGACCGTGGGACGCAGCGCCTCGGGGAACTGGATGTCCTGCTCGGCGGTGCCGAACATGCGCTTGATGCGCTCCTGGGTGTAGTTCTCCTTCGGCAGCACGAGGCTGAGCAAGACCTCGGCATAGCGAAGCGGATTTTCCACCCGCATGCAGCCGTGGCTGTAGGCGCGCTTGTCGTGGGCGAACAGGTGCTTGTCCGGCGTGTCGTGCTGGTAGACCAGGAACTTATTGGGGAAGTTGAAGCGGATACGGCCGAGCGCGTTGCGGTCGCCGGGCGGCTGATAGATGTGGATGGTGCCGTCCGGGTTGGTCGTCACCCTAAGGCCGATGCGTTCCATGGCTTGCGGGTCGTCGCGCAGCGCCGGCAGATATTCGTTCTGGATGATCGACGGCGGCACGTTCCAGGTCGGGTTGACGGTGATGAACTTCATCGTCTCGGACAGCATCGGCGTCGCGAGGTTGCCCGGCTTGCCGACGACGATCTTCGTCGTCCACACGGTATGGCCGTTGCTCACGACCTTCAGCGTGTAATCGGGGACGTTGACCATCACGTAGGTCTTGCCGAGGTCGCGCGGCAGCCAGCGCCAGCGCTCCATGTTGGCGATGATGACGTCGGCGTCGCGGTCGCGGCGCGGGCCGTTGATGGCGTCGACGGTGGCGTTGTTGAGGTTGCCGCTGGCGTTGAGCTTGCGCTGCACCTGGAATTTCTTCACCGCGTCGGCTAGCGGCTTGTCGTAAATCTCGTTGTCGGCGGCGGGGACGCCAAGGCGCTCGCGGATCCGCGGCACGCGGGAGTCCTGCATGCCGACCTTGAGGAGCGCGCCGCCCGCGATGCGCGCGGGACCGGCATTGCCGGACTTGTTGCGCGCTTCGGCGAGCTTCTGCTTCAGCGCTTTATAGCCTTCGTGTTGCGGATTGAACGAGGCGAGCAGGCGGCCGGCGTCCTCGCCGCCCGCAAGCTTGGCAAGGATATCGGCCGGCTCGGGGACGACCTGATTATAGAATATATCGGCGCTGACGCGAGACCAATGCACGCGGCCGTTCTGGGCGTGCCGCGCGAAAATGAGGATTGCGTTGGTCAGCTTGAGCTCGGCCTCGGCGAGCGCGGCGGGGTCCGCGTCGGCACGGAACTGCGGCGTTGGATAGTCGGCGGGATCGAGGCCTTCGCTGTCGACCTGCTTCAGGTAGGCGATCGCGGCCTTGCCGCGCTCGGTGAGCGCGCCGCCGTCGGTCCACAGCGGCGCGAAGCCGCGCGCGGTGTAGAAGGCGACGGCGCCGTCGCGGTCCTTCTTGCGGTCGAAAATGCGGTCGTTGCGGGCGGCGAGCAGGTCGCGCAGCTTGTCGGCGACCGGGTTCTCGACGATCACGGGCTTCTCGGTCACCTCCTCGCGGGTGATCTGCGGCACCTCGATGAACTCGGGCAGGGGCACGAGCGTGTCGACGGTGCCCGGCACCGCGGTCTGTTTGACTTCGGCAAGGCCGGGTGGCGGCACGTTCGCGGGCTCCGGCACCGGTATGCGATTTTCCAGCGCGCGGTCGTCGGCCGTGGCGATCCCCGGGGTCCCGCCCCAGGCAGCGAACAGGGCCGCAAACGCGACCCCGGCCAGTGCTGCCTTACGTTTGTCTAAGCGCCGCATCCCAAGCGTATCCATACTGGCCTCCGTACGCATACTACGCACCGAACTTGTGACAGGGGTGGGGCGGATGGCAAGCGGTAAGGGCCGCCGGAACGCAAATTTGACCGCCCTGTCACTCCCCGGCCACGGCCTCATCCACGTCGGCTTCGAGCCCAAGATCCTTGAGTTTCCGATAGAGGGTCGAGCGGCCGATGTTCAGCCGCCGGGCGACCTCAGTCATGCGGCCGCGGTAGTGATCGATGGCGAAGCGGATGGCTTCGGATTCGAGGCTCTCCATGGGTCGCACGTGGCCGTCGGCACCGACCAGCGGTAGCAGGCCGGTGGCGGGCATGGCGGTGGGCGCGATCGCCGGCGAATCAATCAGCACCAGGCCTTCGGTGGGTGCGTGCTGGGCGGGTTCCGGACGCGGCACCGCCAGGGCCTCGAAGCCGGGCACTTGCGCCGCGATCTGCGGCAGCTCGGCGACGCCGATCTCGTCGGTGTCCGCCAAGACAACGGCGCGGAACATGGCGTTCTCAAGCTGCCGCACGTTGCCGGGCCAGCGATAGCCGGTCACCAGGCGCATGGCGTCGGCGGAAACCGAGCGCACGCGCTTTGCCTCCTCGGCGGCGAAGCGGGCGACGAAGCGGCGGACAAGATCAGGCACGTCCTCCATGCGCTCGCGCAACGGCGGCACGGTGATCGGGAAGATATGCAGGCGATAGAACAGGTCCTCGCGGAAGCGGCCGGCGCGCACCGCTTCCATCAGGTCGCGGTTGCTCGCCGAGATCAGGCGGAAGTCGGCCTTGACCGGCTTCTTGGCGCCAACCGGATCGATCTCGCCGTCCTGGAGCGCGCGCAGGAGCTTCACCTGGGCGTCCATGGGGAGCTCGCCGATCTCGTCGAGGAACAAGGTGCCGCCGTCGGCCTCCACGAACTTGCCGACCTGGCGCTCGTTGGCGCCGGTGAAGGAGCCCTTCTCGTGGCCGAACAGGATCGACTCGACGAGGTTCGCCGGGATGGCGCCGCAGTTCACCGCGACGAAGGGTTTTCCGGCGCGGGTGCCGGCGCCGCGGATGGCGCGCGCGATCAGCTCCTTGCCGACGCCGGACTCGCCTTCGAGCAGCACTGGAATGTCGGAGGCCGCGGCCTTGTCGGCGAGCTTGAGCGCCGTCTGCATGCGCGGGCTCTGGCTCGAGAGATCCGCGAGCGTGAGCGCGCCCGTGGCGGTCTTGGTCAGGCGCTTCACTTCGCCGGCGAGCGCCGACTGGGCGAGCGCGTTCTTGATCGACACCTGTAGGCGCTCGGGGCCCACCGGCTTCACCACGAAATCGGTGGCGCCGGCGCGCATGGCGGAGACCACCGCGTCGATCGAGCCCTGGGCGGTCTGCACGATGACCGGAACGGCGCTGCCGCGCTCCTTCAGGCGGGTGAGCACGCCCATGCCGTCGAGGCCGGGCATCACAAGGTCCAGCACGATCAAGCCGATGCCGGCGCCGTCCGGGCCGTCGAGGACGCGCACCGCGCCTTCGCCGTCTTCCGCGAGCGCGACGTCGTACTCGAAGCGGCGCAGCAAGGCCTCGGTCAGCCGGCGCTGCACCGGATCGTCTTCGACGAGAAGAACACGCACGGTCATCAGCCCTCCAGTCCCATTCCGGGGCACTGTCGGCGAGCGGCGTTAATGGAGGCTGAAGCGCCTGGGCGAGGCGCGGAAACAACGCGATTGACGAGACGGGCCCCCGGTCCATATGTGGAAAGCGATGTTGCGGCGCCGCAATAGCGGCCCGAGAACCAGGCCAAGAAGGAATGACGATGGGGCCGATCACCGTGCAGAGCGCCACTCCCGCCGGGGCCGCCGCTGAGCGCGCGCCCGTGGCCGAGGCGCTGCCCGAGTGGAACCTTGCCGATCTATACCCCTCGATCGACGGGCCGGAGGTGAAGGCCGACCTCGCCCGTGGCGACAACGAGTGCGGCGCCTTCGAGGCCACGTATAAGGGCAAGCTCGAGGCGATCGCCCGCGGCGACCGCGCCGGGGCGGAGCTCGCCAAGGCCGTGTCGCGCTTCGAGCTGATCGAGGACCTGCTCGGGCGCCTCGTGTCGTACGCGGGCCTCGTCTATGCCGGCGACACTACCGATCCCAAGCGCGCGAAATTCTACGGCGACGTGCAGGAGCGTGTGACCGGCGCCTCGTCGCATCTCCTGTTCTTTCCCCTCGAGCTCAACCGCATCGACGACGCGCTGATCGACTTGGCGCTCGAGGATGCGGCGTTCGGACGTTACCGGCCGTGGATTGAGGACACCCGCAAGGAAAAGCCCTACCAGCTCGAGGACCGGGTCGAGCAGCTCTTCCACGAGAAGTCGGTCTCGGGCCGCTCGGCGTGGAACCGGTTGTTCGACGAGACGATCGCGAAGCTGCGCTTCGAGGTCGAGGGCGAAGCGCTCACCATCGAGCCGACGCTGAACGCATTGCAGGATTCGAGCGAGGCGCGCCGCCGCGCCGCCGCCGATGCGCTCGGCAAGGTGTTCAAGGAGAACATCCGGCTGTTCTCGCTGCTCACCAATACGCTCGCCAAGGACAAGGAAATTTCCGACCGCTGGCGCGGCTTCAAGGATATCGCCGACTCGCGCCACCTCGCCAACCGCGTCGAGCCCGAGGTGGTGGAGGCGCTCGTCTCCGCCGTGCGCGCGTCGTTTCCGAAGCTGTCGCACCGCTACTACAAGCTCAAGGCCAGGTGGCTCGGCAAGGACGTGCTCGAGCATTGGGACCGCAACGCGCCGCTGCCCAAGGTCGAGACGCGCGCCATCGCCTGGAGCGAGGCGCGCGACACGGTGCTGTCCGCCTACGGCGCGTTCTCGCCCAAGATGGCGGAGATCGCCCGGCGCTTCTTCGACCGGCGCTGGATCGACGCGCCGGTGCGACCGGGCAAGGCGCCGGGCGCCTTCTCGCATCCCACCGTGCCGTCGGTGCACCCCTACGTGCTGATGAATTACCAGGGCAAGCCGCGAGACGTCATGACGCTCGCCCACGAGCTCGGCCACGGCGTGCATCAGGTGCTGGCGGCTCCGAACGGCGCGCTCATGGCGCCGACGCCGCTGACGCTGGCCGAGACCGCGAGCGTGTTCGGCGAGATGCTCACCTTCCGCGCGCTGCTCGCCAAGGTCACCGATCCGCTCGAGCGCAAGGTGATGTTGGCGCAGAAGGCCGAGGACATGATCAACACGGTGGTGCGCCAGATCGCCTTCTACACCTTCGAGCGCAAGGTGCACGGCGAGCGGCGGAACGGCGAGCTCACGCCGGAGCAGCTCAGCCAGTTCTGGCTCGACGTGCAGGGCGAGAGCCTGGGACCCGCGATCCGGCTCGGGCCCGGCTACGAGACATACTGGGCCTACGTGCCGCACTTCGTGCACTCGCCGTTCTACGTCTACGCCTATGCCTTCGGCGACTGCCTGGTGAACTCGCTCTACGCGGTCTACGAGCGCGCCGAGCAGGGCTTCGCCGAGCGCTATCTCGCCATGCTCGCCGCCGGCGGCACCAAGCACCACGCCGAGCTGCTCAAGCCGTTTGGCCTTGATGCCAGCGATCCCGGTTTTTGGCAGGCGGGGCTGGGCGTAATCGAGCGGTTGATTGATGAGCTGGAGAAGCTTGAAAGCTGAGCTCGCGGTATCCGCAAGCACAGGTTGAACGCTCGGCTGAGCACTTCTACACTAGGGGAACGCGCCGGGGGCTTCATCATGACTTATCAGACAGTCGACTTCGATCAGGTCTTTGAAAGCGAAAGGAAGTCGATCAATAAACGGCGGGCCGCGTTTGGACGAGGACGCGTGGCGCTCCAGCGCGAGCAGTCGAGCAGCAGGGATCTCGACGATGATTCGGAGGTGCTCCGCCCGACCGAAGGGTCAGCAGTCGTCGGTCTCGCGTTATCCGGTGGCGGTGTGCGCTCGGCTGCGTTCTGCCTTGGCGCGCTGCAGGCGTTAGACAGCACCAAAGCTCTCGATCGCGTCGATTACCTGTCGACCGTATCGGGCGGCGGCTATATCGGCTCGTCGCTCACAGCGGGTATGACCGAAAATGGCGGCAAGTTTCCCTTCACGAGCGAACTCTCGGAGGATGAACCCCTGTCGCTGCAGCACGTGCGCGATTATTCCAACTATCTGTTTCCCAAGGGCGCGGCCGATCTTTCCCGAAATGCCGCAATCTATCTTCGCGGTTTGGTCGCCAACGCAATTTTGGTCATGCTTTTTATTTTGTTTTTTGCGGCGATAACCGTCTTCTTCAATCCGATAGCGGGCGAATACGAAGCAAATTTTCTAGGGGTTCACATCTGGAATCCTTTTCCGTTCCAGCATTTTGTCGTCACCATCTATCTTGGCATAACAGTCATAGTGGCCGTTGTCCTTTGGGCATTGTTCCGGTCTTGGACGGGGGCTATCGAGATACCGACTTGGAAAGCCGGCGACACTCGGAGCCGGGTTGCGGCGATCGCGATGTGGATCGTCCGCTTTCTAGTCTTTCTGACCGCAGTTGCCACCTTTTTTGAATTGCAGCCGTTCATCCTGGAGGCGGTATACGAACAGGGAGGGCTCGGCTTCTTCGCTGGGTTTAACAAGTGGATTCAGGGGATCCTCATTGCGCTAGGCCCCCTTGCCGCCGCCATCGCATTCCTTTCCCGAAGAATTGGCGAGGCGGTCAAGAGCGCGATGGAATCGGAGAGGATTCGTGATCGGATCATCGGCTGGGCAGGCAAGGGGGCGATTTATGCTGCCGCCCTGATCGTGCCGCTGTTTCTCTGGCTGCTTTATTTGCTGCTGGCCTACTGGGGCAGAAAACAGCACGGGACATCAGACTTCGCGGGACCATCTTTCATCGTCGATAGCGCAATCTACCTGCATCGCTTCATCGGCAGCTGGTGCTCGTGCTCAAGCTGCCTGGGGTGGCTATGTTCAGGTTCGACGACGATCGTTGCCCAGTTCTATCTGCTGGTCGTTACGGGCTTATTGGTGTTGGTCTTTTTTTTGCGGCCTAACGCGAATTCGCTTCACCCGCTCTATCGTGACCGATTGGCGAAAGCGTTTCTGTTCAAGCCGCAAACGTTGCTTCGCGAAGGCCAATCCGAACTCGACCCGCTACAATTGAAGCTCACCGGCCTGTCGGACGAGTCGGCGCCCTATCATTTGATTAATACTGCGCTGAACGTCGGCGGCTCGAAGAAGGTGAACCGGCGTGGACGCAACGCGGATTTCTTCGTGCTGAGCCGGAACTATGTCGGTAGCAAAACTACCGGTTACGTGCCAACGGAGGCGATGCAGAAGGTCGTGGGCGGCTTAGATCTCGCCACCGCGATGGCGGTTTCGGGAGCGGCCGCGTCGTCCAACATGGGAAGCGCAACTATCAAGCCGCTGACGCCAACGCTCGCCCTGTTGAATATCCGGCTCGGCTACTGGCTGCGCAATCCGAAGTGGGTGAACCTCCGCGTGCGCCTGTTCGGCTGGGCGAATTTCTATTTTCTGCTGGAGATGTTTGGACTGCTCAATGAGAACAGGAGATCGATTTATCTGACCGACGGCGGCCACATCGAGAATCTCGGCATTTACGAGCTCCTCCGCCGCCGCTGCCGCGTCATCATCGCCGTCGACGGCGAGGCCGATCGGCAAATGGCCTTCGGCTCGCTCAATACAGTCGAGCGCTATGCGCTCATTGATCTCGGCGTGCGCATCAATCTGCCGTGGGGGCAGATCAGCGAGGTGAGCAAGGCGATCGGGAAGGTGATCGACGCCAAAGGCGATGCCCTAAAATACGCCGGCCCGCACGTTGCCATCGGTGAAATTGAATACCCAGACAAGCGCCGGGGAATCCTCATTTACATCAAGGCGTCGCTGACCGGCGACGAAAACGACTACATCTTCCACTATAAGAGGCGCTACGGCGACTTTCCGCACGAGACCACGCTCGACCAGTTGTTCTCCGAAGAACAGTTCGAGGCCTATCGCGCGCTCGGTTTTCACGCGACGTATCGATTCTTCGATCGCGAAGATTGGTTCGCCCACCTCGATCGGAAGGACAGCAAGAATCACGAGAAAGATATTAAGTTTCTCGACAGGTTGTTTCCGCTCGCGGCCAAGCGCGATCCCGCATGGAAGCGCAGGCACAACAAATTTGTCGGTTGGTTCAAGGACGAGGAAGCCGCGCCGGACATCCTCCGGACCAAGGCCGAAGGTGAGGACAAGGCGAAAGCATCCTAAGGCACAGTCCGCGGAAGACAAATTATGTACCGGTCCGACTGCGCCAATTCGGCCGCGGTAGAGCGCGCATGGCTTTGCGCCGTAGTGCGGCCTATATCAACCATTGATGACCGACCGCGAACGCAACCGCTTCTCCGCCCGTGCCACGCGCTACGCGCGCGTCGGCGCCAACGTCGGCGGCGCGGCGGCACGCATCGCCGGCGCGCGCTTCTTCGGCTTCTCGCTCGACCGCGCGGCGAATGCGCTCGCGCTCGCCACCGGCCTCGGCAACCTCAAGGGGCCGATCATGAAGGTGGCCCAGCTCATGGCCACCATTCCCGACGCGCTGCCGCCGGAATACGCCGCCGAGCTGATGAAGCTGCAGAGCGAGGCGCCGCCGATGGGCTGGGCGTTCGTCAAGCGGCGCATGGCGGCGGAGCTCGGGCCGGCGTGGGAGAAGAAGTTCAAGTCGTTCGAGCACGAGCCCGCGGCCGCGGCGTCGCTCGGCCAAGTGCACAAGGCGGTGAGCCGCGACGGCCGGCTGCTCGCCTGCAAGCTCCAGTATCCCGACATGCAGTCGGCGGTGGAAGCCGATCTCAGCCAGCTCGAGATCTTGTTCTCGATCCATCGCCGCATGGATCCCGTCATCGATACTCGCGAGATCGCGAAAGAAATCGGCGCGCGCGTGCGCGAGGAGCTCGACTACCGACGCGAGGCCAAGCACGTGGCGCTCTACGGCAAGATGCTCGGCGAGACGCCGGAGGTGCGCGTGCCGGAAACCTGGCCCGAGCTTTCCACCGGCCGGCTGCTCACGCTCGACTGGCTCGAAGGCAAGAAGCTTCTCGCCTACAGGGACGCGCCGCTCGCGGCGCGCAATCGCTTGGCGCGGGCGCTATTCCAGGCATGGTGGCTGCCGTTCAGCCGCCACGGCGTGATCCACGGCGATCCGCATCTCGGCAACTACACGGCGTTCGCCGCGAAGGGCGAGCCGGCCGGCATCAACCTCCTCGACTACGGCTGCATCCGCATCTTCCCGCCCTCGTTCGTGGGCGGCGTGGTCGATCTCTACCGCGGCCTGCGCGAAGGCGACGAGGCGCGAGTCGTGCACGCCTACGAGGTGTGGGGCTTCCGGGGGCTTTCGCGCGGCCTGATCGACGTCCTCAACATTTGGGCGCGCTTCATCTACGGCCCGCTCATGGACGACCGGGTGCGCACCATCGCCGATGGGGTCAAGCCCTCGGAATACGGCCGCCGCCAAGCCTATCAGGTGCACATGGCGCTGCGCGAGAAGGGACCGGTCACGGTGCCGCGCGAGTTCGTGCTCATGGATCGGGCGGCGATCGGCCTCGGCGGCGTGTTCCTGCATCTCGCGGCCGAGCTCAACTTCCACAAGCTGTTCGAGGCGGCGATCGGGGAATTCTCCGTCGCCATGGTGGCGCGGCGGCAGAAAGCCGCGCTCAAGGCGGTGGGGCTGGAGACGGCGGACTGACGGCCGGCGTTGCCGGGAAAGCGCGTTTCGGCTAAGGCTCGCTCATCGATTTTGCCGAGGGACCGAGCAATGGCCGGGCACGACGTCGAATACGGCACCGCCGAAGGCAACGACTACGACCAGCACGAAGGCACCTACAAGGATTTCCTCCGGCTGGTGAAATGGACGTCGATCATCGTCGTCGCTACGCTCGCGTTCCTGTGGGTTTTCATCTTCTAGTTCAGCAGAGTTCCGCATGAAGATCGCGATCCCAGCGGAGAGCGATTCCGGCGAGACGCGCGTCGCCGCCACCGCGGATTCGGTCAAGCGCCTGATCGGCCTCGGCGCCGAGGTGACGGTGGAAAAGGGCGCGGGCACGAAGGCCGGCATTCCCGATTCCGAATTCGCCAACGCCGGCGCCAAGGTCGCGAGCGGCAAGGAAACCGTCGACGGCGCCGACGTGGTGCTCAAGGTGCGCCGTCCCACCAAGGCGGAGCTGAAGGACTACAAGCCCGGCGCCCTCGTCATCGGCATCCTCGATCCCTACGGCAACGAGGCGGCGCTCGCCGATCTCGCCGGCGCCAAGGTCACGAGCTTTTCGCTCGAGCTCCTGCCGCGCATCACCCGCGCGCAAGGCATGGATGTGCTGTCGAGCCAGGCCAATCTCGCTGGCTACCGCGCCGTTGTCGATGCCGCCGCCGAGTACGGCCGTGCGTTTCCCATGATGATGACCGCGGCGGGTACGGTGCCGGCGGCGCGAGTGTTTGTGATGGGCGCCGGTGTCGCCGGCCTGCAGGCGATCGCCACCGCGCGGCGCATGGGTGCGGTGGTCACCGCCACCGACGTGCGGCCGGCGGCGAAGGAGCAGGTGGAATCGCTGGGCGGCAAGTTCGTCGCGGTGGAGGACGAGGAGTTCAAGGCGGCGGAGACGGCGGCGGGCTACGCCAAGGAGATGTCGAAGGAATACCAGGCGAAGCAAGCGGCGCTGGTGGCGAGCCATATCGCCAAGCAAGACATCGTCATCACCACCGCGCTGATCCCCGGCCGCCGGGCGCCGAGGCTCGTGACCAGGGCCATGGTGGAATCCATGAAGCCGGGGTCGGTGATCGTCGATCTGGCGGTGGAGCGAGGCGGCAACGTGGAGCTAGCGGAGCCCGGCAAGGTCGCCGAGCACAACGGTGTCAAGATCGCGGGCTATCTCAACGTGCCCGGCCGGCTCGCCGCCACGTCGTCTTCCCTCTATGCCAAGAACCTCTACGCGTTCCTCGAGCCGATGATCGACAAGAAGGAAAAGAAGCTCGCCGTGCCGTGGGACGACGAGATCGTCAAGGCGACGCTCGTCACCCGCGACGGCGCCGTGATGCACCCGAACTTCAAGCCAAAGGGAGCCGCATGATGGGCGAGGCGATGGCGGTCGATCCCTTCGTGTTCCGCTTCTCCATCTTCGTGCTGGCGGTGTTCGTCGGCTACTACGTGGTGTGGGCGGTGACGCCGGCGCTGCACACGCCGCTCATGTCGGTGACAAACGCCATTTCCTCGGTGATCGTGGTGGGCGCGCTGCTCGCCGTCGGCGTGCCGCTCGCCGGCAACGCGGAAGGGGCGTGGTGGGCCCGCGCGCTCGGCTCCGCGGCGCTGGTCATGGCGGCGGTGAACATCTTCGGCGGCTTCCTGGTGACGCAGCGGATGCTGTCCATGTACCAGAAGAAGAAAAAGTGATCGCGATGAGTCCCAACCTCGTCGCGATCGCGTACCTTGTCGCCGGCGTCCTGTTCGTGCTCGCGCTGCGCGGGCTGTCCAGCCCGGAGACGTCGCGGCTCGGCAATCGCTACGGCATGGTGGGCATGGCGATCGCCATGGGCACCACGCTCGCCGCTTCGCCGCCTTCCGACGCGATCGGCTGGGCGCTCGTTGTGATCGGCCTTGCGGTGGGCGGCACGATCGGCGCCGTGACGGCGCGGCGGATCGCCATGACGGCGATGCCGCAGCTCGTCGCCGCCTTCCATTCACTGGTCGGCATGGCGGCGGTGCTGGTGGCGGCGGGCGCGCTCTATGCGCCGCAGGCCTTCGGCATCGGCACGCCCGGCCATGTCCACGCGGCGAGCCTGGTTGAGATGTCGATTGGTGCGGCCATCGGCGCCGTCACCTTCACCGGCTCGGTGATCGCCTTCCTCAAGCTCAACGGCAACATGTCAGGCGCGCCGATCATCCTGCCGGCGCGCCACGCGATCAACATCGCGCTCGCGCTCGCGATCCTCGTCTGCGGTTTCCTCTTCGTGCGCACGGAGGCGCACGCGCTGTTCTGGCTGCTCGCGGCGCTGGCGTTCCTGATCGGCATCCTGCTCATCGTGCCGATCGGCGGCGCCGACATGCCGGTCGTGATCTCCATGCTTAACTCCTACTCGGGCTGGGCCGCGGCGGGCATCGGCTTCACCCTCGGCAACACGGCGCTCATCATCACCGGCGCCCTGGTCGGCTCCTCGGGCGCGATTCTGTCCTACATCATGTGCAAGGGGATGAACCGGAGCTTCATCTCGGTGATCCTCGGCGGCTTCGGCGGCGAGGTTTCACACGCCGGCAAGGCCGAGACGCGGCCGGTGAAGCAGGGCTCGGCGGAAGACGCGGCCTTCATCATGAAGAACGCGTCCAAGGTCATCGTCGTGCCGGGCTACGGCATGGCGGTGGCGCAGGCGCAGCATGCGCTGCGCGAGATGGCGGACAAGCTGAAGAAGGAAGGGGTGGAGGTGAAGTACGCGATCCACCCGGTCGCCGGCCGTATGCCGGGGCACATGAACGTGCTGCTCGCCGAAGCGAACGTGCCCTACGACGAGGTGTTCGAGCTCGAGGACATCAATTCGGAGTTCCCCCAGGCGGACGTCGCCTTCGTCATCGGCGCCAACGACGTGACCAATCCCGCGGCGAAGACCGACAAGACGTCGCCGATCTATGGCATGCCGGTGCTCGACGTGGACAAGGCGAAGACGGTGCTGTTCGTGAAGCGCGGCATGGGCTCGGGCTACGCCGGCGTCGAGAACGAATTATTCTTCCGCGACAATACGATGATGCTGTTCGCCGACGCCAAGAAGATGGTCGAGAACATCGTCAAAGCGCTCTGACCTTCTAGCCGCCGGTCGCGTGGTATGAAGCATACATGGGGCTCCTAAAATCGATCGCCGTCGTCGCGCTCGTTGGCTACGGCGCGCTCGCGGCGCTGCTCTATTTCGCCCAGCGTGCGCTCATGTATTTCCCCGACCGGGCGCGGGTAGCCCCGGCGGCAGTGGGCCTGCCAAACGCGAGCGAGGTCGTGCTCGACACCGCCGACGGCGAGAAGATCATCGTGTGGCACGTGCCGTCGCAGGGCGAGAAGCCGGTGGTGCTCTACTTCCACGGCAACGGCGGCGCCTTGTCCTACCGCGCCGAGCGCTTCGGCGCGCTCACCTCCGACGGCACCGGTCTCGTGGCGCTGTCCTACCGCGGCTACGGGGGATCGAGCGGGCGGCCGAGCGAGGCTGGGCTGATCGCCGACGCCACGGCGGTCTATGAATTCGCTGCCGCGCACTATGGGCCGCAGCGCATCGTCGCCTGGGGCGAGTCGCTTGGCTCAGCCGTCGCCATCGCGCTGGCAGTGGAGAAGCCGGTCGGCCGCCTCGTGCTGGAATCGCCGTTCACCTCGGCGGTCGACGTCGCCGCTGCAAGCTATCCGTTCGTCCCGGTCCGGCTGTTGATGAAGGACCAGTATCGCTCCGACGAGCGGATCGCGCGGATCGGCGTTCCGGTGCTCGTCGCGCACGGCGCGCGCGACCGGGTGATTCCGTTCAGTCACGGCGAGAAGCTATTCGCGCTGATCCGATCTCCGAAGGAGTTCGTGCGCTTCGCCGAGGGCGGCCATGTCGATCTCGACGGCTATGGAATGCTCGAGCGCGTGCGGCCGTTCCTGGAAGGCCGCGTCCCCTGAAAAGCAAAAGGGCGGACTTTCGTCCGCCTGCATGCTTGTGAAGCCGGGTGAAGGCTTAGCGCCGGAACCCGCCGCCGCCACCAAAGCCGCCGCCGAAACCGCCGCCACCACCGAAGCCACCGCCGCCGCCGCTGTGGCCACCGCCACCGCCGCCGAAGCCCGGCCGGCCGGGAAACTTCGGCTTCGGCTTGCTCGGAGGTAGGAGGCCTTCGCGCTGGGCGCGCTTGCGCGCGAGCTTACGGGCGCGGCGGATCGCTTCCGCCTTCTCGCGGGCGCGCCGTTCGGAGGGCTTTTCGTAGTGGCCGCGCAGTTTCATCTCGCGGAAGATGCCCTCGCGCTGCATTTTCTTCTTGAGCGCCTTGAGGGCCTGATCGACGTTGTTGTCGCGAACGAGAACCTGCACGAGCCTGCTGCTCCTACCTTCGGGAATGGGGGTAACGGGAAAGCCGAGGTGCCTTCCCGGGATGCGCGGTGCTACCAGAAGCCCCGGAAATTGTCCACAAGTTGGCTTGCAAAGGCCATTGCCCGCCTACCGCAGCGCGGCGGCGCGCCCGACGACAAGCGACATCATTCCGGCCACAGCCGCGTCACATGCCCCATCTTCCGTCCCGGGCGCGCTTCGCGCTTGCCGTAGAGGTGGACGGCGACGCCGGGTGCCGGTGGCGGCGCGCTTTTCACCTCGTCGCCGATCAGGTTCGTCATCTCGACCTTGCCGAGGCGGCGGGGATGGGCGAGGGGCCAGCCGGAAATCGCGCGCAGGTGCTGCTCGAACTGGCTCATGCTCGCGCCGTCGAGGGTCCAGTGGCCGGAATTGTGCACGCGCGGCGCGAGCTCGTTCACCAGCAGGCGATCGTCGCGGGTGACGAACATCTCGACCGCGATCACGCCCACGTAGCCGAGCGCGTCGGCGATCTTCTTCGCGGTCGCGATCGCTTCGTCGGCGAGCGCCAGCGAGATTGCCGCCGGCACGCGGGAGTGGTGCAGGATGTGATTGCGGTGGTCGTTCTCGATCGGTTCATAGGCGACGAACTCGCCCTTGGCCCCGCGCGCGGCGACCACGGAAATCTCGCGGGCAAAATCGATGAAGCCTTCCAGGATCGAGGGCCGCGCGCCGACCGCCGGCCAGGCGGCAGTGGCGTCGCCCGCGGCACGGATCGCCGCCTGGCCCTTGCCGTCGTAGCCGAGGCGGCGGGTTTTCAGCACGGCCGGCACGCCGATCTTGTCGATGGCGGCCCTGAGATCGGCTTCTGAATTCACCTCCGCGAACGGCGCCGTGCCGATGCCGAGGCGGTTGACGAATTTCTTCTCGGCCAGCCGGTCCTGGGTGGCCTCCAGCACCTTGGGATCGGGCAGCACCGGTTTGCGCGCGGCGATGAAGCGGGCGGCCGCCGCCGGAATGTTCTCGAACTCGTAGGTGACGCAATCGACCGCGGCGGCGAAGCGGGCAAGCGCTGTCTTGTCCTCATAGGCGGCGATGGTGCGGCCGTCAGCTACTTCAAACGCGCAAGAGTCGGCTTCTGGCGCGAAGACGTGCGCGCGCAATCCAAGCCTGGTCGCGGCCTGCGCCAGCATGCGGCCGAGCTGGCCGCCGCCGAGAATGCCGATGGTCGCGCCGGGCGCGAGAACGGGAAGCTCGGCCATTCAGTTCTTGGGGCGCTTGCCCACCGAGGCGGTCTGGCGCGCGCGGTGGGCGTCGAGCTTCTTGGCAATTTTTGCGTCGGACAGCGCCAGCACCGCGGCGGCGAGCAGCGCCGCGTTGATCGCACCCGGCTTGCCGACGGCGAGCGTACCGACGGGAACGCCGGCCGGCATCTGCAGGATCGAAAGCAGGCTGTCCTTGCCTTCGAGCGCCCGGGTGTTCATCGGCACGCCGAACACCGGCAGCGACGTCAGCGAGGCGGTCATGCCGGGAAGATGCGCCGCACCTCCGGCGCCGGCGATCACGACCTTGAAGCCTTTCTTGCGTGCGGACTTGGCGAAGGCATAGAGCCGATCGGGGGTGCGATGTGCGGACACGATTAACGCTTCGTGTCCGATGCCGAGCGAGGTAAGCATGGCGGCGGCGTGTTGCATGGTTTCCCAGTCGGACTGGCTGCCCATGATGATGGCGACCGGGTGCCTTCTCGCAGGCATGTGTTGGCGCCCCCTGGCGCAAGAAAGCCGGCGATTATAGGTGTGACCGGGTGCCAAGCAAGCAGAAGCGGCGAATCATGCTGAAGAAGACGCCGAAGGCGGGCAGGCGCGAACGCCGTGCGCCGGTTTCCGACGATGTCGAGGCGCTGCGCCGCGAGCTCGCGGACGCCCGGAAGCGCATCTCCGAGCTCGAGGCCCACGCCAACGAGGACCCGCTCACCGGTCTCCTCAACCGGCGCGGCTTCGACAAGGAGCTCGAGCGCGCCTTCGCCTTCGTGCGCCGTTACGGCACGAGTGTGGCGCTTCTCTACCTCGACCTCGACCGCTTCAAGCCGATCAACGACACCCACGGCCACGGCGTCGGCGATGCGGTCCTCAAGGAGGTGGTGAGGCTCGTCTGCAGCAAGGTGCGCGCCTCCGACGTAGTGGCGCGAGTCGGCGGCGACGAGTTCGTCGTCCTGATGTGGAACCTGCGCGAGCTCGACGCCGAGGCGCGCGCCCGGGCGCTGGAGAGATTGGTGGAGGAAACGCCGCTCGACTGCGGCGGCAAGCGGCTGAAGCTCGGGGTCTCGATCGGCCTCTCGTATCTGCAGCCGCAGGACACGCTCGCCGATTTCGTCCGGCGCGGCGACGAGGCCATGTACGCGCGCAAGCGCGAGCGCAAAACCGGCCGCTAGCGCCGCAGGAAAGGCGCCATGCCCGCGCGCGCCAATTCGTCGGCGCGCTCGTTATCGTCGTGACCGAAGTGGCCGCGCACCCAGTGCCAGCTCACGCGGTGGCGCCCCGCGGCGGCGTCGAGGCGCTTCCACAGATCGACGTTCTTCACCGGCGACTTGTCGCGGGTGCGCCAGCCGTTGCGCTTCCAGTTGTCCATCCACTTGGTGATGCCGTCGCGCAGGTACTGGGAATCGGTATGCAGCTCGGCCGGCGTCCCGTCGGGCAGCGACTCCAGCGCCGAGATCGCCGCTGACAGCTCCATGCGGTTGTTGGTGGTCGCCGCCTCGCCGCCCTTCATCTCGCGGACATCGGTGCCGTTGCGGATGACCGCGCCCCAGCCGCCGGGGCCGGGGTTGCCGGAGCAGGCCCCGTCGGTGTGGATGACCATGCGGCTCATGCGGCGAGGCCGTAGTCGCGGGCGTGGTCGATGCGGCGGTGGAAGCGGAGCTTCTTCAGATACTCGAGCGGATCCTTGGGCCGCACCAGCGCGCCCGCCGGTACATCCAGCCAGTCGATGAGGCGGGTGAGCAGGAAGCGCAGCGCCGAGCCGCGGGCGAGCAGCGGCAGCGCCAACAGCTCCCCGGCGGAAAGCTCGCGCACGGCCACGTAGCCCGAGAGCAACGCCTTGCCCTTGGTCACGTTGTAGGAGCCATCGGCCTCGAAGCACCAGGCATTGAGGCAGATGGCGAGGTCGTAGGCCAAGAGATCGTTGCAGGCGAAGTAGAAGTCGATCAGTCCGGAGAGCTGGTCGCCGAGGAAGAAGACGTTGTCGGGAAAGAGGTCGGCGTGGATCACCCCGCGCGGGAGATCCGCGGGCCAGGCGCGGGATAGATACTCGATCTCCTCCGCTATGGTGGCGGCAAGGCCGGGCGCCACCTCGTCGGCGCGCGGAGCGGCGCTTGCGGCGAGCCTCTTCCAGCCCGCGAGGTTGAGCGCATTCTTGCGGTGGAGCTTGAAGTCACGGCCGGCGAGATGCAGCGCCGCCAGCACGCGGCCCACCGCGGCGCAGTGGCCGACGTTCGGCCGGTGCATCGAGATGCCGTCGAGGAACGTGACGATCGCCGCCGGGCGGCCGGCGAGCTCGCCGAGCGCACGGGCGGCGCGGTTCTTCACCGGCTGCGGGCAAATGATGCCGCGGCTCGCCAGATGCTCCATGAGCCCGAGGAAGAACGGCAGGTCCTCGGGGGCAACCCGCTTCTCGTAGAGGGTGAGGAAATAGTAGCCGGTGGCGGTGTGGAGGAAGTAGTTGGTGTTCTCCACGCCCTCGGCGATGCCTTTCAGCGCCATGACGGCGCCGAGGTCGTAGTCGGCGAGGAATGCGGCGAGCTCCTCCTCGCCCACGTCAGTGTAGACGGCCATGGGGCTACTCCGCCGCGTCTTCGCGGAGCTCCCGCGGCAGCGGGAAGAATACGTTCTCGTCGGGGCCAGCGGCGGTCTCCACCGTCACGTAATAGCGCGCGGCGAAGGCGTCGATGATCTCCTCGACCAACACCTCGGGCGCCGAAGCGCCGGCGGTGATCGCGAGCGACGAAATATCGCCAAAGGCGTTCCAGTCGATGTCGGCGGCGCGCTCGACGAGCGCGCTGACGCGGCAGCCGGCGCGCGCGGCCACCTCGCGCAGGCGCTGCGAGTTGGAGCTGTTGGGCGCGCCCACCACTATCATGGCGTCGACGCTGCCCGCCACGCGCTTCACCGCCTCCTGGCGGTTGGTGGTGGCGTAGCAGATGTCCTCCCTGTGCGGGCCGACGATCGCCGGGAAGCGCTCCTTGAGGATCGCCACGATCTCGGCGGTGTCGTCGAGGGAAAGCGTGGTCTGGGTGACGTAGGCGAGCGCTCCGGCATCGCGCGGCGCGAACGCGCGGGCGTCCGCGGCGGTCTCGATCAGCGTGACCGCGCCCTCGGGCAATTGTCCCATGGTGCCGATCACCTCGGGGTGGCCGGCGTGGCCGACGAGTACGATGTCGCGGCCGCGCTTCTGGTGGATCATGGCCTCGCGGTGCACCTTGGTGACGAGCGGGCAGGTGGCGTCGATGGCGAACAGCCCGCGCGCCGCGGCCTCGCCGGTGACCGCCCGGGGCACGCCGTGGGCTGAGAAGATCACCGGCCGGTCGCCGGCCGGAACTTCGCCGAGATCCTCGACGAACACCGCGCCTTTGCGGCGCAGCCCGTCGACCACGTACTTGTTGTGAACGATCTCGTGGCGCACGTAGACCGGCGCGCCGTACTTGGCGAGGGCGCGCTCGACTGCGTCGATCGCCCGCACGACGCCCGCGCAAAAGCCGCGCGGCGCGCAGAGCAAAATGCGGAGCGGCGGTTTCGAGGCGGCTTCAGGGTTCGCAGACATGGGGCGTTGCCGGGTTTTCGGCCCGTGATGGGCCGCGGCCTTACGGGCTGTCAAGCAAAGGCGTTTGCTTCCTGGGACGAGGCTGCCTATATACCTAACATCCCCGGTCAATTCGGATACCGAGGCTCCGTCTGCAAGGACGGGCGGAGCGCGAAAACCTTAGCAAATTCGAGAAAGGCCCGGCCATGGCCGACTACCCGCTGATGCCCAAAGCCACCGCCGTTTGGCTCGTCGAGAACACGTCGCTGTCGTTCGAGCAGATCGCCGACTTCTGCAAGCTGCACCCGCTCGAGGTGAAGGGCATCGCCGACGGCGAGGTGGCGCAGGGCATCAAGGGCCTCGATCCGGTCACCACCGGCCAGCTCACCCGCGAGGAGCTCGACCGCGCGCAGGGAGACCCGAACTACAAGCTCGTGATGCTGGAATCGAAGCTGACGCTGCCGCAGCCCAAGACGAAGAAGAAGGGGCCGCGCTATACCCCGGTGTCCAAGCGCCAGGACCGGCCGAACGCGATCCTGTGGCTGGTGCGCAACCACCCCGAGCTCAAGGACAGCCAGATCATGCGCCTCGTCGGCACCACTAAGTCGACGATCCAAGCGATCCGCGAGCGCACCCATTGGAACGCCGCAAATCTGGCGCCGATGGATCCGGTGACGCTCGGGCTATGCTCGCAGATTGATCTCGACCTCGAGGTGCAGCGCGCGGCCAAAGAGAAGCCGATCGAGGACGACGCGCACGCGGGCGCAACCCTCCTGCCGGCTGCGGAAACCACCGCCGCGCGCAAGGAGGCCGAAATCGAGGGCGAGAAGAAGCCGAGCGACGAGCTCAACGTCGAGGCAGTATTTGCCAAGCTCAAGCAACTTGGCGGCAAGGGCGAATAAACTGGCTTAACTTCTTAGCTTTTTGCGTCCAGCAGGCAGCCCAAGGCACCACGCAGGTCGCGGCCAATATCAGCGACGTCAGCAAAGGTGCGGGCGAGACCGGCTCCGCATCCTCGCAGGTGCTGTCCTCGGCGCAGGCGCTCTCCAACGAAGGCAACAAGCTCAAGCTCGAAGTCGACAAGTTCCTCGCTACCGTGCCCGCGCACCGCTCCATGTGCCTCGCGGAGCAGTGTCCTCTTGGCAACCCAGAGCCTGATTTTCCGTCGCCGGCTGCCATTGAAAACTGTGGCCAAGGCGCGTCCGTTGTATTGCGTATGAATTGTTACGTATGCGCCCGCAGGGCCGCAT
>DATNNN010000053.1:0-20613 GCA_035601815.1 Xanthobacteraceae bacterium
AGCCATGAACGGCACTCGGCAAGCCTTGAAAGATGGGTTCCAAACCCTCGGCAGCGCCACGACTTTCCGAATGACCGTGTGAGTACCCTTCCGTGATGGTCTCGCCCGTTGTCGTCCCGACGGAATGGCTCTTGCTCTTCCCTGCCGTGCGCGCCGTGCTTTGGCCACCGGTGATTCCGTCTGTTCTCGCGTTGCTAACGCCGTAGCTCGTCTGCGCAGGCCCAAAGCTCGCCCCGTCATAGACCGACGTTTGGCTTGTGGTCATCGAGTTAGAGATGCTCCAGCCGAAGCTCTCTCCGTCCATGTCGCTTTCGCTTTCGCCCTCGGTATCCGCCTCTGAATGCGAGACCGAGTGCGAGACAGCGGTGCTGTAGGTTTCGTGGTCCGCCATGCTCCAGTTGCTAAACATGGCGCGGCGGTGCCCCACGACAGTCGGCTTGATCAGGGCTTTCACCGGTACTTCCAGATCAAGGGGAATGATCGCCTCGGCAATCTCTTTGGCTTCCTTCGGATGTTTGATCCGGAATGCCACCTTGAGATTGGTGGCGTTGTGCACGGCCGCGAGAGTTTCCTCGTCGGCCGCGCTTAACTGTGATTGCCATTGGTGGGAAAGCGTTACACCCATCCGGAACTTTCGCGCTTCCGCGAGCAAGTTCGGAACATCACCCGAAAGATAGCGCTGACATTCGTCAAGATAAAACCAGAAGGGTCGGTTGGTCGTGCGGCGCTTCGTGTAAAAAAATAGAAAGCGCGTCAGCAAGCGGCCTAGCAATTCGGTATCGGCATCGTTGGCGGCATCTCCTCCGGATAGATTGACGAGAATGATATGCCCTTCATCCAAGGCCGCCCGTAGATCAATTACGTTTTGCCGTTGGCCGATGATGCGCCGGATTGCCGGCGCACTGACAAACTCGGCCAAGCGGTTGATTGGTCCCACCACTTCATCCCGAAAGCGCAGGCCGGTGCGGTCGGTTTGCGCTAATTGGTCAAGGTCGGCAAAGACCGCACGGGCGTATCGATCGGTCAGTTTCTCAAGCACAAGCGCCCGAACGCCTTGCGCGTCGCGATGATCAAACAACAATTCGGCTTCCGAGAGGGTGAGCTGCAGCGCCGCCAACGCGGCAAAGGTTGCTTTCAAGATGCGCCGGATGGTCGGCTTGCCGTGGGTGTCTTCCCCACCCCACACGCGCTCAAAAGCCTCGAGCGCTGTGCCGGCAACAACAGAGACGCTGGTCTGAGCATCAGGCAGCGCCAGTGGATTGAATCCCGTGGTGTGCGTAGTTGTATTCGGATCGATCAGATGAATGGTTCGGCTCTTGGTGTATCCCCGACCGAACATCCACGTGATGAGCGAACGGTAGACGCTGTCCGGGTGACTGCCATGCGGGTCGATGACACAAACACCGTCCCCATTCTTGATGTCTTGCCGGATCAGATGTTCCAGCAGGTTCGTCTTGCCGCCGCCCGTAGTGCCAATCACATGACAGTGCTCGAAACGCGGCCGGCTTGATAACGCGACCGGCTGGTCATTTGCCACTCCGAGCGCCACCGTGCCCGGATCGTAGGTCTTAGCGATAGGCTTCCTTAGCCCTGGAAAGCGCGCATCAAGCGCGCCTCGAACGTCCGGCAGCATCGGATGCTTCGCACTCATATCGCTACTCGTGCTGCAGAGCGACGAGCGTTCGATCGAGCTCTGTCGTGTCCTCGCCGAGCGCCTCCATATCGATCTTGCTCTTCATCAAGGCGTTGATCGCGACGCCGTTGCGCGAAGCCTTTTTCATGCGCGGCCTACGCAGCTTGTCCACCTCATCTTGTGTGGCATACAGACCGTAGCGGGCTTCCTCCAACTCCCGGCGAGCATTGACGTAATCACGCTCGCGCTGCATCCGGCGGATTTGCGTATCGCTTTCGCATATCTCCGGTAGCTCCCCCACCTCGTTGATTGCCCGTGCGGCGGCAATAAAGGATCTTGCCAAATCCACACGCGCTCGCAAAAAGTTGCTGTGCGCGTTGGTTGCTTCCGCAAGCGCCGTAAGATGTCGCGCTTGCCGCTTTGCTCCCCAGGTTGTCGCGGGCAGGTTGAAGGGGCCCGGAATCGTAGCCACTTGTGGCGGCGCTCCTACGACGACTAAACTATTTTTGCGGCTGTGCGCACTGGAGGATTGCGGCGATAGAATTTCGATCGAGGTTTTCCTGCTCATGGGTTGCTCCTTTGTGATTAGTCGCTGAGTTGGCGGCGTGCTCGCTCGCGCCGAATGGCTGCTTCCGCCAGCCTCGCGTCGGCATCGAGCAACGCTTTGAGAGCGTGAGCTTTGTCCGTCTGGCGGCGGTAGTAATAAATCGACCTATCCGGATGCAGAGACTCTTCGAGGTCGTGGGTCATGGCCGCATGCAATGCGTCAGCATCCACGGGCTGGTCCGCCCATAACGCGAGTGCGACTACGGGCTCAGCGGGATGACGCAGGAACAACAGTTCGATCCCGCGGAAAAAAGCTCGGACGTTAATGAGAGCGGTGAGACCGACGACCGTGAAATAAACATATGGGTTGAGAACTATCGCGTTCTCAAATCCGACCCACCGTCCCCAAGGATTGCCGGCGACCGCGGTGTAAAAGCACCACGCCGCCCATCCCAAGTATGAACAGACGAAGACGTTGATTGCTGAAAGAAGCCAAGCCGATCGCGCACCGAATGCCGCCAGGACAAATAGGCCGACGAAGGGCAGCATGTAGGCCGCGAAGGACCACGGCGCCGTATTGGCGACGAATAACTGCAACCGAGTCGTCCATGGACTGACTGCGGATTGGCGGTCATGAATACGCCCGTCAGTGCAGGTCAACCGCCAAACGAAACAATCGTTGGTGCACGCTCTAGGCGCCTTCCACAGCAATATGCCGACCGTGCGAGCGGCGGCAGGCCGGCACAGTTCGTTCATGCGCTGTTGGAAAATAAGTTCAGTGCGGCCCGTTGATATGCTTCCACCAAGAGCCGCGCACACCAGCACCACGAGGAGCGCTGTACGGACGCCGATAGCACGTGCCCGGTTTGACAAACAGGGGCTAAGCCATTGAGCTCCTGTCGCAGGTTTGACAGGTTCCTTGGTTCTAACTGACTGAGAAGTCTTGCTAGCCCGATGACTCTTAATCAGCGGGTCGTAGGTTCGAGTCCTACTGCGCCCACCAATATTTCAATGACTTAGCAGCAGTCTCTTTTTTCATTCCGACAACGAGTCATCGGTTCATTCAAATAATTTGCCGCGTGGCGGATACGCATTAGGTCAGACTCAGAAGTAGCGGCATGTCCGCTTTGAGTCCGCTCTACCCCCAACTGCGGACATTAGTCAGCGCAGGAAAAGGCTCCTTGGGATATTTGGCGGGTCCCATTTTGCTGAGAGTTTTTTTTTGGAAAAATGGAGCAGAGGCCAGGCTGAAGAGTAGAAACACATTATTGCCGCCTCCACTGCGCCCCTTGGGGGTTACCCCCGGACCCAGTCTCAACTTTTCGACCAGGCACGACGTGAGGGAACGGCGGAGCGTCAGGCACGGGGTACGTAAGCCGTCGGATGTGCTTGGCGGAATCCGTCCACACGGGCTAGAATGGCCGGCACGTTCCAAGCTTAAGTGATTGCTATGCAGGGGGGACGTTTATGCACATCCGATCGGTTGTTGCGCTCTGCGCGGTGGGCGCCGTGCTTATTGTGTCAAAGCCCGAAACCGCGGTGGCGTTCCAGAACCTCAATCATTGCGGGGCTCTGAGCCACACGATGTCAAGCGATGGTCGTTCTGGCTCGTTTTACGTCAACAACACCTGCAATGTCCGCATTTGCGTGTCGGTTTCAGTCGAGAACCAGCGAAACGCGGTCGGATCGGTTATTTCCGGCGTGCTACTGATGCGGCCCAATGAGGGCAAGCATTTGGTCGGCAGCTTTCGGGCCGCGAACAACCGGGCATGGAACGTCAATGTCCGCGCGCGTGCGACGGACGAGTGCTATTGAGGTTGACCGCCTAACTTAGTTTCCGTGTGACCGTTTAGCAACACGATTACTAATACCGCGCTTATCCTCCGTGCTCCGGTTTGCCGTCATTGACGACCGCGACGCAAATTTTACCCTTGCAACTAAGAGACGGGGGCGGTCATGCAGGCTGGCGTGTTCGCACGAGTCGGCGTCGTACTCTTCGGACTGGCTTTAGGAGCGTGCGCCTACAACCCGAAGACGGGGGAATTCCGCCCCGCCGGCGGTTCTGAGCAACTTCGTCCAGGCGAAATCTACTTGGACCCCCTCAAACTGCTTGAAATATGGTCCGGGCAGGAGACCTGTCCCGGATGCGGCGGTACGTGGTGCCCCGATTGCGGTAAATACGAACGCCCAGTTTACCGCAGCACCGGTCTTTATGTCCCGTCCAGCGTCAACCTCGAAGGCACGCTATTCGCCGGCGGAGTTGCGGCGGACTCTTTCGGCACCGATTACAGCACTATCCTGTTTGGCGGTCGTGGCGCCATTGGGATAAGGCTGCCGGGGCAACTCAGACTGCAACTCGATCTCGAAGGCGAGAAGTCCGGCAACTATTCTCCGATTGCTCTCGACCGTTCCTATCTCGCGGGCGGAGCACACCTCGACGTCATGCTCCTGGGCAATACGGAAGTTGGAGTTTTCGGCGGCGTGCAAGATGCACAGCCGACCTTCGGAGCGCCAAGGAATACGAATAGCTTTTGGGGGATTGAATCGCGCGTCTTCCTCAACGGTGCAGTCATCGGCGGCAACATCGGCCGCTTCGACAACAGCAGCGGGACAGGTACGATAACCGATGCGGCGTTTATCAGCGGCCGTGCAAAATTCGATATCAACCGATTCTATCAGCCCTGGGGTTTACCGAATTTGACGCTCGAGATCGGTATGGGGCATGCATGGGGGAAGCTGCAAAACGGTCCGCTCGATGCCAGCAGTACCGAATGGCATGCAACGCTCGGGCTTCCTTTTGCCAACAGTCCGGTCACCGCGTTCTTCAACTATACGGGCCACAGCAACCGCGTTCAGACGCTCGGAACGGTGTGGACCGAACACGTCTGGAAAGCGGGGATCACGGCCAATTTTGGCGCAACCGATACGCCGCAAAAGAACATCGAACCAATGCAACCGCTTACATTTTTGCTGGGTACCGCGCTGAAATTCTGAACCACGATCACGCAAGCCTGCCTGCATCCGCGTGGTTCAGCGCTTAGGCCGCGTACTCACAAATCGAGGTCGGTGAGCAACGGTTGGTCAATCTCTGCCTTGCCCCCGAAAGCAGCCTCTCTATTGCAGTCGCGGAGCGTCCGCTAAGTGCCGTCAGCAGACGCGCTAAATATCTACGCACGGGTTGAAAACGGAAATTTCATGAAAACGAGAAAAACCTATCTTG
This sequence comes from Xanthobacteraceae bacterium, assembly GCA_035601815.1. Taxonomy (GTDB): domain Bacteria; phylum Pseudomonadota; class Alphaproteobacteria; order Rhizobiales; family Xanthobacteraceae; genus DATNNN01. Next base: position 5,400 of record DATNNN010000053.1, read on the forward strand.
ATGGAATCAAACAGTACGGTCCTCTGTCCGATGTCGTCTTTCGCGTGCTCTTTAGTCTCATCTTCATTGTTGGAGGGCTGGGGCAGATGAGCAGACGTTGATGGCCACGGCTGGCTCGTCCGCTTCGGGCAATAGATGCTGAAGTCATTCCGACAAGACCTGAAAGAAAAGACGGCTCAATGGGGGGTAAAACAAAGAACTTGTCGGAATGGGCCTTGAAATCATTGAGTGAGCCGGAGACTCTTAATCAGCGGGTCGTAGGTTCGAATCCTACTGCGCCCACCAATATTTCAATGACTTAGCAGCAGTCTCTTTTTCATTCCGACAACGAGTCATCGGTTCATTCAAACAAATTGCCGCGTAACGGATTTACGCATTGGGTCAGATTCAAAAGGGGCGGCATGTCCGCACTGAGTCTGCTTCACCGTGACAAGCAGACATTACTGCGCCCGGTCGGCACATCCGCTTTGTGCCATGAGCGGACATTCCCTGAGATCATAAATATCGCCACCACGTCGATCTTTATGCGGCCTTTATATCTGGCACCTCGAATTCCTATCGATTCTTGATGCCGCCCGGCCTACGTCCGGTCCTCCCAGCCTTGAGGAGCGGACCATGTTTTCGCCCTTCCTTCTCGCCATCGCGTCGCGGCTTCCTGGGAAGCTCGATAGCGCCGCGCCGGGCGGCGACGCCGGCCCACACCGCGAGCCGACGCCAATCCTCGTGCTCATCGCCATTCTGGCGGCAGTAGTCCTGATCTGTGCTGCCGCGATCGCTCCCGCCTTGTGGTCCGTCGTCACCGAGCTCGCGCGAACCCCAGAGCCGACATTGCAGGAATGCAGCGCGATCAAAGCCGAGCCCGCACGGGTCGCCTGCTACGACGCGTACGCCGTGCGCAATCGTGTCCATCCAGCCAAAGGCGGCGAAGCGCCGCTGATCAGCCACGGTTCATAGGAGGCCGCGATGCTGGATCTCATCCTGCTCGCCACCGGACTCGGCTTCTTCGTGTTGGCGCTCGGCTACGCCTACGCCTGCGAACGGCTCTGAGGAGAACACCATGATGTTCGAATACTGGCTCGCTGGCCTCGTGACCGCGGGGCTCCTCGTCTACCTCACCTACGCTCTGCTGCGGCCCGAGCGGTTCTGAGAGGCGCACGACCATGACTGTCATCGGCTGGCTACAGATTCTCATCTACTGCGCGATCATCGTCGCGCTGGCGGCGCCGCTCGGCTGGTACATGACCCGCGTCTTCAACGGCGAGCGCACGTTCCTGTCACCGGTCCTTCGTCCCGTCGAGGCGGTGCTCTACCGCGTGGGCGGCGTCGATGAGAAGCGTGAGCAGCACTGGCTCACCTACACGGTTGCTATGCTGCTCTTCCACGTGGGCGGATTCCTCATCCTCTACCTCCTGATGCGACTGCAGGCGCTGCTGCCCTTCAACCCCGCGGAGCAATCTGCGGTCGCGCCCGACCTCGCTTTCAACACGGCGATCAGCTTCATCACCAACACCAACTGGCAGAACTACGGCGGCGAAAGCACGATGTCCTATCTCGTGCAGATGCTCGGCCTCACCCACCAAAATTTCCTGTCGGCGGCGACTGGCATCGTGCTCGCGGTGGCGCTCGTCCGCGGCTTCGCTCGCGCGTCGGCGAAGACCGTGGGCAATTTCTGGGTCGACGTGACCCGCTGCACGCTCTACATCCTGCTGCCCATCTGCATCATCTACGCGCTGTTCCTGGTCTGGCAGGGAATGCCGCAGACGCTCGGCGCCTATGTCGAGGCGACGACGCTGGAAGGCGGCAAGCAGACCATCGCCGTCGGCCCGGTCGCCTCACAGGTCGCGATCAAGATGCTCGGCACCAACGGCGGCGGCTTCTTCAACGCCAATGCGGCGCATCCGTTCGAGAACCCGACGGCGCTGTCGAACTTCGTGCAGATCATCTCGATCTTCACGATCGGGGCGGCCCTCACCAACGTGTTCGGCCGCATGGTGGGCAACCAGCGCCAGGGCTGGGCGATCCTCGCCGTGATGGGCGTGCTGTTCACCGCCGGGGTGGCGGTCTGCTACTGGGCCGAAGCCAACGGCACGAGCACGCTCAATGCGCTTGGCCTCACCGGCGGCAACATGGAGGGCAAGGAAGTCCGCTTCGGCATCGTCGCCTCGGCGCTGTTCGCCGTCATCACCACCGCAGCGTCCTGCGGAGCCGTCAACGCCATGCACGATTCATTCACGGCGCTCGGCGGCATGATCCCGCTCATCAACATACAGCTCGGCGAGATCATCATCGGCGGCGTCGGCGCCGGCCTGTACGGCATGCTGCTGTTCGTAATCATTTCGATCTTCGTCGCCGGCCTGATGGTCGGCCGCACGCCGGAATACGTCGGCAAGAAGATCGAGGCGAAAGAAGTCAAGATGGCCATGCTCGCCATCCTGATCCTGCCGCTGATGTATCTCGGTTGGACCGCCGTGGCCGTCGTTTATCCGGTCGCGTTTGCGTCCATGGCCAATGCCGGACCGCACGGCTTCAGCGAGGTGCTCTACGCCTACACCTCGCAGACCGGCAATAACGGCTCGGCGTTCGGCGGACTCACCGGCAATATTCCCTTCTACAACATTACCGGCGCCGTTGCGATGTTTGTCGGGCGCTTCTTCATGATCATCCCGGCCATGGCGATCGCCGGCTCGCTTGCCGCCAAGAAATCGGTTCCGCCGTCGGCCGGCACCTTTCCGACCACCGGCGGGCTGTTCGTCGGCCTCGTCGTCGGCGTGATCCTGATTGTCGGCGGCCTCACCTTCTTCCCCGCGCTCGCGCTCGGGCCGATCGTCGAGCATCTCGCCATGCAGGCGAAGATGGTGTTCTGACCGGATTTAAATCGGAGCCACGTCCATGGAAACCTCACGGCTGCGCAAACGGGTAGCGGTATCGACGCTGTTCGACCCGAAAATCGCGGTTCCGGCGATCGGCCAGGCGTTCGTCAAGCTCGATCCGCGCACGCTGATCAAGAACCCGGTGATCTTCGTGCTCGAGATCGTGACCCTGCTCACCACGGTCATCTTCGTCCGCGACCTCGCGACCGGCGGGCAAAGCCTCGGCTTCACGTTCCAGATCATCCTGTGGCTCTGGTTCACCGTGCTGTTTGCGAACTTCGCTGAAGCGATTGCCGAGGGCCGCGGAAAGGCCCAGGCCGACGCGCTGCGGCGCAGCCGCACCGACACGACCGCGAAGCGCCTGCCCAGCGCGGACGCCCGGCATGAAGCCTATACCCGCGTTTCGGCGCTCGACTTGCGGCCGGGCGACATCGTCATCGTATCGGCCGGCGAGATAATCCCCGGCGACGGCGACGTGATCGCGGGCATCGCCTCGGTCAACGAGGCGGCGATCACTGGTGAATCCGCGCCGGTGATCCGCGAATCCGGCGGCGACCGCTCGGCGGTGACGGGCGGGACCACGGTGATTTCCGACTGGATCGTGGTGCGCATCACCGCCGCGCACGGCTCGTCGTTTCTCGACCGTATGATCGCGTTGGTCGAAGGCGCCGAGCGGCAGAAGACGCCGAACGAGGTGGCGCTCAACATCTTGCTCGCCGGCCTTACCATCATCTTCGTGTTCGCGACCGCGACCATCCCGAGCTTCGCCGCCTATGCCGGCGGGACCATCTCGACCGTCGTGCTGGTGGCGCTGTTTGTCACGCTCATTCCGACCACGATCGGAGCGCTGCTCTCGGCGATCGGCATTGCCGGCATGGACCGGCTCGTCCGCTTCAACGTGCTGTCGCTTTCCGGACGTGCGGTGGAGGCGGCGGGCGACGTGGACACGCTCCTCCTCGACAAGACCGGCACCATCACCTTCGGCAACCGGCTCGCCACCGAGATCCTGCCGGTCCCCGGCGTTTCCGAGCGCGAGGCGGCGGAAGCCGCGCTACTCGCGAGCATTGCCGACGAGACCGCCGAAGGCCGCTCGATCGTGACGTTGACGCAGGAAAAATACGGGCTGGCCGCGCCGAAGCAAGCGAAGGACGCAAAGCTAATCGAATTCTCCGCGACCACCCGTCTTTCCGGTGTCGATCTGGGCACCCGCAAAGTCCGCAAGGGCGCGGTGGACGCTATCCTGAAATTCGTCCGCGACCAGGGCAAAGGTGACGTGGTCGAGCCGCCGCCCTTCCGCGCTGCCGTGGATCAGATCGCGCGCTCCGGTGGCACGCCGCTCGCCATCGCCGACGGCAGCCGGCTCCTCGGCGTCATCCACCTCAAGGACGTGGTCAAGGCCGATATCCGCGACCGCTTCGCGGAGCTCCGCCGCATGGGCATCAAGACCGTGATGATCACCGGCGACAACCCGGTCACCGCCGCCACCATCGCCTCGGAATCAGGGGTCGACGATTTCATCGCCGAGGCCACCCCCGAGGACAAGCTCCGCTATATCCGCGCCGAGCAGAGCCAGGGCCGTCTCATCGCCATGTGCGGCGACGGAACCAACGATGCGCCGGCGCTGGCGCAGGCCGACGTCGGCGTGTGCATGCAGACGGGCACGCAAGCGGCCCGCGAGGCCGGCAACATGGTCGACCTCGATTCCGACCCGACCAAGCTGATCGAGGTGGTCGAGATCGGAAAGCAACTGCTGATGACCCGCGGCGCACTCACCACCTTCTCGATCGCGAACGACGTGGCGAAGTATTTCGCCATCATCCCGGCGATGTTTCTCGCCATCTACCCGCCGCTGCAAGCGCTCAACGTCATGCAGCTCCAGAGCCCGCAGAGCGCGATCCTGTCCGCGATCATCTTCAACGCGCTGATCATCATCGCACTCATTCCGCTGGCGTTGAAGGGCGTGCGGTACCGACCGATCGGCGCCGCGGCGCTGTTACGGCGCAACCTCGTGATCTACGGCGCCGGCGGCGTGATCATCCCGTTCGTCGGCATCAAGGCCATCGACCTCCTGGTCAATGCGCTGCGCCTCGTTTGAGGGAGAGAGCCATGTTGAAGGAAATCCGCCCGGCGATCGTATTCATCATCGCCCTCACGCTTATCACCGGCCTCGCGTACCCGCTCGCCATGACGGGCATTGCTGGCGCGCTCTTCCCACGCCAGGCTCAGGGCAGCATCATCGAACAAGACGGGAAGGTGATCGGGTCGGCGCTGATGGGCCAGTCGTTCACCAGCGACAAGTACTTCCAGGGCCGGCCTTCGGCCACGGTCGCGCCCGATCCCAAGGATCCCACCAAGACGGTCGAAGCGCCCTATAACGCGGCGAACTCGTCGGGGTCCAATCTCGGCCCCACCAGCAAGGCCCTCATGGAGCGCATCACCGCCGACGTCGAGAAGCGCAAGAGCGAGAATTCCGCTGTCCCCGTGCCGACCGATCTCGTCACCGCGTCGGGCAGCGGGCTCGATCCACACATCAGCCCGGAGGCGGCCTTCTTCCAGGTGCCGCGCGTCGCCAAGGCACGGAGCCTGCCGGAAGAGCGCGTGCGTACGCTGGTCATAGAAAAGATCGAAGGTCGCACTCTCGGATTCCTCGGAGAACCGCGCGTCAACGTGTTGAGTCTCAACCTCGCGCTCGACCAGCTTCGGCCGTAAGCTCGGCGGATGCCCGCCGACGCCGCCCACCGAGGCTCTCCCGATGCGTTGCTTGCCCTCGCCAAGAAGGAGGGCCGAGGCCGGCTGAAGATCTATCTCGGCGCGGCGCCGGGCGTAGGAAAGACCTACGCCATGCTGACCGCGGCGCGAACCGCCAAGGTTGAGGGCCGTGAAGTGGTCGCGGGATTGGTCGAAACCCACGGCCGCCGCGAAACCGAGCTGCTCGTCGAGGGGCTCGAGGTTCTGCCGCGCAAACCTATCGTCTACCGCAATCAGATCATGAAGGAGTTCGATCTGGACGCCGCGCTTGCGCGTCGCCCTAGCCTTCTCCTCGTCGACGAATACGCCCACACCAACGTGCCCGGCAGCCGGCACCCGAAGCGCTGGCAGGACATCGAGGAGCTGCTTGCTGCCGGCATCGACGTGTGGAGCACGCTCAACATCCAGCACTTGGAAAGCCTGAACGACGTGGTGCAGAAGATCACGCACGTGCGCGTGCGTGAGACGGTGCCCGACGGCGTATTCGAGAACGCGAACGAGATCATTCTCGTCGATTTGCCGTCCGACGAACTCCTGAAGCGGCTCGCTGAGGGCAAAGTCTACGTGCAGGACACGGCCGCGCGTGCCATCGAGAGCTTCTTCAAACCGCAGAATCTCACCGCGCTGCGTGAACTAGCGCTCCGGCGCGCGGCGGAGCGGATCGATGCCGACCTCATCGAGCGCATGCAGGCGCAGGCCATAGAAGGCCCCTGGGCCGCGGGCGAGCGCATTCTCGCCTGCGTCGGCCCCGACCCGATCTCTCCCGCGATCGTGCGGGCGGCCAAGCGCCTGGCAGACCTGATGGACGCCCCCTGGATCGCGGTAACTGTGGAGCGGGCCGGCAGCCGCATGAGCGACGAGGCGCGCGCGCGCGTCGCGGAAGCCTTGAAGCTCGCCGAAACGCTGGGTGGCGAGATCAAGACCCTCATCGGCGACGACATCCCGGCGGAGCTTTTGCAGTTCGCGCGCTACGAGAACGTCACCCAGATCGTGGTCGGCCGCTCGCGCAACGGCATCCTTGCCGAACTGTTCCGCCGCTCGCTGCCGCATGAGCTGGTGCGCCGCGCGAACGATATCGCCGTGCACGTGGTGGGGGGCGGCGAGACGGTGTCGGCCGCGCTCCGCCCGAGATTCTCGTTTCCAAAAGGCCTCCGGCCCATCGCTTTTCTGTGGTCGGCGCTCGCGGTCGCCGCCGCGACCTTGATCGGCGAATTGCTCACCGCGCTCACCCTTTTCCCTAACCTGTCGATGGTTTTTCTGCTCGCGGTCGTCTTTGCTGCGGTGACCCACGGCATCTGGCCCGCTATCTTCGCGTCGGTCCTATCGTTCCTCGCCTACAATTTCTTTTTCATCGAACCGATCTACACGTTCACAGTCGCGCAGCCCCACGAACTGCTGGCGCTCGTGATCTTTCTGTTGATCGCCGTCATCGCCTCCGCACTCGCCGGCCGGGTGCGCGAGCAGGCGCAGATCGCCGTAGGCCGCATGCGCGCGACACGGCGGCTCTACGAATTCACCCGCAAGCTCTCCGGCCTGGCAACGATCGACGCCGTGCTGGAGGCGGCCGCGATCGAGTTCAACACCAACCTCGGCCGGCCCACTGTGATCCTGCTCGAGCGCGGGGACCAGCTCGAGATGCGCGGCAGCTGGCCGCCGGAGGATGCCCTCGATACCGCCTCGATGAGTGCTGCCCGCTGGGCCTTCACTCGCGACGAGCCGGCCGGCGCCGATACCGCAACACTGCCGACGGTGCCGTGGTTTTTCGTGCCGCTCAGAACCCCGCGCGGCATCGTCGGCGTGCTCGGCGTCGGCCAGATCGGGGGCCAGCCGTCGCTCGACCCGGAGGCGCGCAGCCTCCTCGACACGCTCGCCGAGCAGACCGAGGCAGCGCTCGAGCGCGCGCTGCTCGCCCGCGAAATCCTGACGGCACGGACCGCGGCGGAGACCGAGCGTGTGCGCAACACACTCTTGGCATCGATCTCGCATGATTTCCGCACACCGCTTTCCTCGATCCTCGGCTCGGCGACGAGCCTCATCGAATACGGCGATAAACTCGAACCGGCGGCGCAAAAGGACCTACTCGGCCACATCAAGCAGGAGGCCGAGGGTCTCGACGAGATGGTGCGCAACCTCCTCGCCATGACGCGCATCGACGCTGGCGTGCTTGAGCTGCGACACGATTGGATCGACGTTCGGGAAGTCGTTGAGCGTGTACTGAGCACAGCGCGCCGGCGCGGCGCGGCGCAAGAATTCGAGCTGAAATTGCCTGCTAAAATGCCGCTCATCCGCGCCGACGCGACCCTGGTGGAGCAGGCGCTCGGCAACGTCATCGGCAATGCCATCGCGCACACCCCCAAGGAGACGAAGGTGGTTATCGATGCCTTGGTCGATGCGGGGCAGCTAGTGCTGCGGGTAACCGACGACGGCCCCGGCATCTCTTCCCAGCTGCTGCCGCGCATATTCGACAAGTTCGTGCGCGCCGATACGTCGGGCGCCCAGCACGCCGACGGCGGCGAAGGCACCGGCCTCGGCCTCGCCATCGCCAAAGGGATCATCGAGGCGCACGGCGGCTCGATCGCAGCCGAAAGTCCGGTGCACGACGGCCGCGGCACGCGCGTCTCGCTCATCTTCCAGCGCGAGGAGGAGCCGTCGTGACCGCAACGACCCGCGTCCTCATCGTCGATGACGAGCCCGCCATCCTGCGTTTCCTCAAGCCGGCGCTGGAAGCCAACGGCTACGAAATCGCGACCGCGGGAACCGTCGCGGATGCCACCAAACGGATCGCCGCAGATGTGCCCGACGTCGTCGTCCTCGACCTTGGTCTCCCCGACGGTGACGGCAAGGAAGTGATCCGCCGCGTGCGCGAATGGTCCGACGTGCCCATCGTCGTCCTGTCGGCGCGCGACAGGGAGGCGGAGAAGATCGAGGCGCTCGATCTCGGCGCCGATGATTTCGTCAACAAGCCATTCGGGGTCGGCGAGCTTTTGGCGCGGATGCGGACGGCGCTTCGCCACCGCATGCAGCGCAAAGCCGAAATACCGGTGCTCAAGGTAGGCGATCTTGAAGTCGACAGCCTGCGCCACCGCGCGAGCCGCGCCGGCGCGGAGATCAAGCTCACGCCCAAGGAATTTGAGCTCCTCGCATTTCTGGCACGCCACGCTGGCAAGGTGGTGACCCACCGGCAGATCCTGACCGCGGTGTGGGGACCGGCGCACACCGAGGACACGCAGTATCTGCGCGTCTACATCGGCCAGTTGCGGCAGAAGCTCGAGGAGCATCCCGAGGAGCCGCGACTGATTACTACGGAGTCAGGCATCGGTTATCGGATCGCAGAAAGCACCCAGCTGCCGTAAGCAAGATCGAAAAAAGCCCTTGGGATTGCGGTGACGGGTTCGCGTCCCATGTCCGCTTTGGGTCAAAAGCGGAAGTAACGCCGTCTAACTGTGATGTCTGCTCTTGCCCGGAATGCGGACATTGATTTTCGCGGGACAGTGAAGTCATTCCGACAAGACCTGAAAGAAAAGACGGCTCAATGGGGGGTAAAACAAAGAACTTGTCGGAATGGGCCTTGAAATCATTGAGTGAGCCAGAGACTCTTTATCAGCGGGTCGTAGGTTCGAATCCTACTGCGCCCACCAATATTTCAATGACTTAGCAGCAGTCTCTTTTTCATTCCGACAACGAGTCATCGGTTCATTCAAACAAATTGCCGCGTAACGGATTTACGCATTAGGTCGGATTCAAAAGGGGCGGCATTGTCCGCGTTGAGTCTGCTTGAGCGGACCCAAATTTGGACATGCCGCAATTTCCGAGTCTGACCCTATCCGGACATTTCGCTTTAAAGACTGCTGCCCCAAACGTTAACCCTCTGCGTGATTGTGGGGATTGCTATTGGTTCAGAGCGCTCGAATAAAGCCTAGAAGCAAAGGACCTAAAGGCGAATGGCGTCACCGCGCTCGGCCAAATTCTCTGGGACAGCTCGGCGATTCTGTCGGATGCGAGCCGCCTCAACACAGGTTCTTTCCGCTATCGAGATCGCCTTTTTCATAACGGAAGGCCGCTCCGAAGAGCGACCTTCCACGTTCGCATCAGATCGCCGACCTAGATCACCGGATTCCAGACGTCCGGCACCATTCGGTAGCCTTTGCCGTCCTTTTCGATATGACCGACGGAAGGGAACGACCAGTGGAATCCGCTAATCCGCGTCTTCTCGACCGACACCATGTCGTAGACCTTGCGGCGCGTCTGCACTGCCAATGCTGGATCGATGTCGAAGAGGAAGTGCCAGTCGGGATTGCGCACGTACAAGTGCTGATTATTGGTGATGTCGACTTGGTGGAAAAGCTGTGCCGAGCCTGACGCGATGGTAAATGACGTGTGCCCTGGCGTATGACCGGGCGTGCCGAGGGTGGTGATGCCGGGCGCGATCTCTTTGCCCCATTCATACCGCCTCGGATCTTTTATGATGCCGAAAACTTTACGCGCCGGCTCGAACAGAAAGGTTTTGTCAAGCGGCCGCCCCTTGGCCATGTTGGCGTCATCCATGACCCAGGTCCACTCGACGGCAGGCACCATCACCTCGGCATTGGGAAAAGCGGGCTTATCGTCCGCCGTGATGAGACCATTGATATGGTCGGAGTGGAAATGCGAGATGATGACGGTATCGACGGCCTTCGGGTCGAAGCCGGCAGCAATGAAATTGGTCATGAACTGTCCGAGGTCGCCCTTGCTCTGCGCATAGGTGCCGGGGCCGCCGCCGGTATCGATGACGATGAGCTTGGAGCCGGTGTTCACCACCAGCGGGTTATAGAAGATCGCCATCTGGTCCTTCGGCAGATACGCCGCCTCGAGCGCCGCGTTGACTTCATCCTTCTTGGCGTTGGCAACAAAGTTGTCGGGCAGCGGGAAGCGACGGACGCCATCGGTCACCACGGTGATCTCGTAGTCGCCGACTTTGTGGCGATAAATACCAGGCGCTTGCTTGCCGGTCGGGGGCGTAGCGGCGCGGGCGGGCGCGGGCATCATTGCCGGTGCAAGTGCTGCGGCAGTGAGCGCGGTCGCGCCCGCGAGCACGCGCCGGCGACTGAGTTCGGTCATGGGTTCCTCCCTGGATATGGCCCCGTAGTTTCGAGGCGTATTCTATGAAGATGGGCAACTTTATCGCCTCATGCTGCACGGGTGCAATCGTGAGCGCGCGACCCGTATGGAGACTAACCATCGATGCCGCGCCTTATTCCATGGGGTCCGTTGGCCCACCGGCAAGACGCGCCAGGCTTTAGCCGACATTCCCCAGATGAGGCCCAGTTCCAAGCTCCTGAATAGCCACCTGGGCTCTCCTGCGGCAATCTGGAATACGGTGTGAGGCTGCCGCTCGCGCCAAGATTGCGACGGCCCGAAACTGACCGGCTGTCGGTGGACATGTCTGAATCTGGCACCGAACGGACCTGCCGATCGTGCATGCCAATGTCCACTCATCGGGGTAAAGCAGACTCAGAAGTAGCGGCATGTCCGCATTGAGTCTGCTTCACCCCCGTGAGCAGATATTAGCGAGCGCAGTCGGCAGGTTCGGTCGGTGCCTATAACGGAAATTCTAGTGTTGGCTTACCGCCTCGCCAAATAGGCCTCGCAGTTCCTACCGCCAAGCGATGCCGAACGCATGACCCAGTGAATAAGCCCCACTGCCCAGCAGCGCTTGCACGACCAGCGCCACCGCCCAAAAAGCCGGAAATTCCCAGCCGCCACCTTCATTGGTAAAAAGCCAACCCTTCGAGCCGTGCACCATGTAGATCGTGCCGAGAATAAGCGGTACGAGCGCGAGTGCCACGAGGCTCGTAGCGATACCAAGAATGAGCAGCGTGCCGCCGCCGAGTTCGGCCGCCATTGTCAAGTATCCGACGAAACCCGGCAGGCCTAACGAACGGAAATAAGCAGCGGTGCCTGCTGGTTTATGCACTAGCAACTTGAGCAGTCCGTGCGCGAGGAACAGCGCGCCGAGAGCAATACGCAAAAGCAGCGCGCCATAGGGGATAAGATCAGAACGCGACATCGGAATCCTCCTCAGTCAACACTTTCCCGGTGAAGCGTTCCAATCGTGTGCCAACAATCCAATGCCCGCAATGGGTCAACAGCAGACATCCCGACCATCTCAATTCTTGAACGGCAGGGCATAATCAAGCGATATCGGTACTAAAGTCCCACCTGGACTGCCCAGTGGGGGCCGGACAGCCGAGATAAACCCGGCCGTAACAAAATGGGGAAACGCATGGCCGTCAATCGCCAAATCCTGCTGGTCGAAACGCCAAAAGGCAAACTCGCGCCCGAACATTTCAAACTGCAGAATGGTGAAATGCCGAAGGCGAAGGACGGCGAGGTATTGCTGCGCAATCGCTATATTTCACTCGATGCCGCGAACCGCGCTTGGATGCAGGGGGCAACCTATCGCGAAGCCGTCGGCGCGGGTTCGGTGATGGCCGGAGGCGCAGTCGCCGAGGTTGTCGAGAGCAAGGCGCCGGGGTTCGAGCCGGGTGATCTCGTCTTTGCCGATACCGGCTGGCAGGACTATGCGGCGCTTCCCGCAAAGCGTCTGCTGAAGGTCCCGAAGATCGAACCAATGACGAACCTGCTTAGCATCTATGGGATCGCGGGGCTCACTGCCTATTTCGGTCTCTTGCATGTCGGCCAACCCAAGGAAGGCGAAACGGTTGTCGTTTCCGCCGCCGCCGGATCGGTCGGCTCGATCGTGGGACAGATCGCCAAGATCAAAGGCTGCCGCATTGTCGGCATCGCGGGCGGCAAGGGGAAATGCGACTGGCTGAAAAGCGAACTCGGCTTCAATGAAGCGGTCGATTACAAATCTGGCGCCGTCTTCAAGTCGCTGAAAGCTGCCTGCCCGCAAGGCATCGACGTTTATTTCGACAATGTCGGCGGCGAAATTTTCGAAGCCTGTCTCGCGCAGATGCGAAACCGCGGACGTATCGTCTGCTGTGGCGCGATCTCGGCCTATGACGGTCCCGCACCCACGAGCGGCCCGCGCGGCGTGCCGGGCTTGATTGTCGTGAAGCGGCTACGCGTCGAAGGCTTCATCGTGATGGATTTCTACGATCAATCCATGAAGGCAATCGCCGAGCTGATGGCGTGGGTGAACGCGGGCAAATTGAAAGTTCAGGAGGACGTGATCGACGGCCTCGAGAATGCGCCGAAGGCGCTGATCGGTCTGTTGGCGGGCGAAAACCGCGGCAAGCGCATGGTGAAGGTGGTTTGAGTTGCCCTCGCCTCTCGAGACGCGCCAACTCTCGTCTTAAAAAATAGCGATTTAGCGAAGGCGAGACCGAGGAGGCGATTGGCAAGGTTCATGTGTCGCATCCTCCCGCTACGCGCGCGGCGGCCGGCGCCGCTCATGGAACCACGTGCGGTACTCCGTCATCTTCGCGCGCTGCGCCAACGACGCATGCCGCTTACATGTCAACGCCTCGTCGCTCTTGTCCGGCGCGCCCCACCGCAGCTCGACGCAGTCGTTCAGGTTGTACGCCATCTCGAGATCCGCCGCGCGGTCGACCACGTCTTTGAGCGCGAGCGTCCACGAAGAGCCGTCGCTGCGCGTATATGAAAACTTGCGCGCCGAAAACTCCGCCGCGAGCACGCTATCCAATTCGGCCTTCACGTCCGCGACGCTCTTCTCCTTCGGCATCGCGTACCGCTCGGGCCGCCGCGCGACGCGATCCGGAAACCCGCGCACCACATCAATCGCGATCAACAGACGCAAATCGCGCGCTGGCGTCGCGAAATCTTCCCACGCGCCGGTTGTCTCGAAGATCGCCGCGCCGTCCGGCATGTCCGCGTCGCCGCGCCCGCTGTTCTGAAACTTTCGCCCGTTTTCGACCGACGTCACGCGCGCCTTCACTTGCTCTTCGAGCGCCGCGATCGCCTCCTTCATCGCGTGCAAAGGATCGAGCGGCGCCGGCGACATCACGTCATCCATTCGATCGTAAAAGGCTTCGATCCCGAGCTGCGACTGATCGAGCGAATAGTCGCCGTATTGCGGGTTTTTCGCGATTTCGGCATTGCTCAGCCGCCGCAAGACGCCGTTCTTCTCGCGCACGATCGGCCGGAAGCGCTTGAACCCGGGACTCCCGAGCGCCGGATCCTCCGCAAACAAGAAATTGCCCCGCCAAAAGCGCTTTCGCGCGACCGTGCCGTCGGGCTGCGCGTCGACGGCGAGCAAGACGCCCGCCGCGCCGTCCGACTGCGACACGCGCCGCACGAGCACCAACATGTGCCCGTACGGATCGGCGTACACGGTCCCTGGGCGCAGCGTCTGCTGGTTCAGCGGCACGGGATAATAATCGGTGTTGTCGTCGTTCGCCCGCGTTCGCCCGGATCCGGAATGGACGCCGTCGGCGACGGTTCGCAAATACTGGCCGAATGACGCTGCGAGCCCCAGCGGCTTCGCCGGAAGTCCCGGCGGCGGCGCCGCAAGTCCGCCCGCTGGCTGCGCGACTGGCTGGCGAAACATGTCCAATGGCGTGGGGGACGGCGTGGGGGACGCGGTTTTTTGTTCGGGCGGAGTAGGAGGGGGCTCGGGATTCTGAATGTTCCACCACGCGTAGCACTTCGGCGGCTCGCCGCCGCTGCCGCGCGAGCACTTCGAGTATCCGAACGGTAGCCCCATCTTGAACGCGAAATACGCACGCAAAAAGTACGGGAGGTCGGCGCAGTCGGGACGAATGATGAGCCCCATCGAGTCTTCGCGGAGACCCAGGTGGTTGAACAGGAAATTGCGTGACCGATCGCGCAGCACTTCATGCAGCGCCCGCCACGACAGCGTCGCGTCGAGCGGCGCATCGAAGAGCTTCTCGATCCACGCAGAATACAAGTTTTCCGTCGCGCGATTCCATGTATTGCGCAAGGGCCACACGCTCCCCTCCGTCGCGCGCGGCCGCGGCGGCTCGTCCTTGCGTACGACGATTTCGCGCGTGATCATGCTGCACTCGGCCGGCGCGTTGTCGCGCGCGAGCGTCGCGTGCCACGTCCCCGCGGCCGGCGACGCGATCTCGGCGAACCAGAAATACGGCGGCCCCCCATGTCGCACGCGCGATTTGGCCGCGACCCTTCCATCGGGCGCGATCAGCAAAAGCTCGCCCTCGAGCGGCTTCTCCGCGGCAAAGACGACGCGCAAAGGCACGCCCTGCCACGGCGCGATCGGCGAGGGCAAGACCGCGAGCTCGGCCGCGTCTTCGCAGATGCCGAACGGTTCTTTGGCCTGTGAGTCCACTACTGCGAAAAGGAAGACGAAAAATGCACCTGCGATCAGCAACGATGCTGTCACAGCAGCAGCAAACTGGCGTACTAGAAACAATTGAGCCCCCTTCCTGGAGCGCTTCCCTTGACCGCACCCCCGCAGCCAGGGCCAGATTGCAGGATACCGAATTGGCGGGGATCAGTCAGCGGGTATCTAAGCGATTTTGCAATCAGCCGACCGTTGGCCAGGGCCGCTTACGTCCGAGATGGCTCAGAAGCGGACATTCGGGCGAAGACGGCCAATCAAGGCGGACATGCCCTACTTCTGAGACTGTTCCCTATCGGCTTTACCCAGGCGA
>DATNNN010000054.1:0-22988 GCA_035601815.1 Xanthobacteraceae bacterium
TTCGTGCCGGGCTTCTTCATTCTGCTCGGCATATTGCTGTTGTTTTCCTGGGTGGCGCTCGTGGGGTTGGTGCGCGCGGAATTCCTGCGCGCGCGCAACTTCGAATACGTGATGGCGGCGCGCGCGCTCGGCGTCTCCAACCTGGTGCTCATGTTCCGCCACCTGTTGCCCAACGCCATGGTGGCGACGCTCACGTATCTCCCGTTCATCCTGTCGAGCTCGGTAATGATTCTGACCGCGCTCGACTTCCTCGGCTTCGGCCTGCCGCCCGGATCGCCGTCGCTGGGCGAGCTCTTGGCCCAGGGCAAGGCCAACATCCAGGCGCCGTGGCTCGGGCTCGCCGGCTTCTTCACCGTGGCGGCGCTGCTCTCGCTCCTGATCTTCATCGGCGAGGCGGTGCGCGACGCCTTCGACCCGCGCAAGGTGTTCACGTGAGCGACACACCGCTCTTGCAGGTCCAGGATCTCTCGGTCTCCTTCCGCCACGAGGACCGCGAGATGCACGCCGTCAAGCACGTCTCCTTCGACGTGAAGAAGGGCGAGACCGTGGCGCTCGTGGGCGAGTCAGGCTCGGGCAAGTCGGTGAGCGCGCTCTCGATCCTCAAGCTACTGCCTTATCCGGCGGCGCGGCATCCGTCCGGCCGCATCCTGTTCCGCGGCCGCGACCTGCTCGCGCTCTCCGAGCGCGAGATGCGCGGCGTGCGCGGCGACGACATCACCATGGTGTTCCAGGAGCCGATGACGTCGCTGAACCCGCTGCACACCATCGAGCGACAGGTCGCCGAGGTGCTGCAGGTGCACCGCGGGCTCACCGCCGTCGCGGCGCGGAGGCGCGTGGTCGAGCTCCTGAACGAGGTCGGGATTCCCGACGCGCAAACGCGTCTAAACGCCTATCCGCACCAGCTCTCCGGCGGCCAGCGCCAGCGCGTGATGATCGCGCTCGCGCTCGCCAACGAGCCAGACCTGTTCATCGCCGACGAGCCGACGACCGCGCTCGACGTCACCGTTCAGGCGCAAATACTAAATCTTCTCAAGGAGTTGCAGCGGCGACTCGGCATGGCCATGCTGTTCATCACCCACGACCTCGGCATCGTGCGCAAGGTCGCCGACCGGGTGTGCGTGATGCGCCACGGCGAGATCGTCGAGCAGGGCGCCGTCGCCGAGTTGTTCGCGCGGCCCGTCCATCCCTACACCAGGGAATTGATCGCGGCGGAGCCGAAGGGCGCGCCGGCGCCGCCGAGGCCCACGGCACCCATCGTGGTCGAGACCAAGGATCTCAAGGTGTGGTTCCCCATCCGCCGCGGCGTGCTGCGCCGCACGGTCGGGCACATCAAGGCCGTCGATGGCGTCACGTTCACCATCCACCGCGGCGAGACGCTCGGCGTCGTCGGCGAATCCGGCTCGGGCAAGACGACACTTGGGCTCGCGCTGTTGCGCCTTATCTCCAGCGACGGACCGATCGTCGTGCTCGGGCACGAGGTGCAGGGCCTGATGTTCCGCGCCATGCGGCCGCTCCGGCGCAACATGCAGATCGTGTTCCAGGACCCCTACGGCTCGCTCAGCCCGCGCATGTCCATCGTCGACATCGTCGGCGAGGGCCTGCGCGTGCACCAGCCGCGGCTGACGCCGGCGGAGCGCGAGGCGCGCGCGGTGGTGGCGCTCGGCGAAGTCGGCATCGATCCCGAGACCCGCCACCGCTATCCGCACGAGTTCTCCGGCGGCCAGCGCCAACGCATCGCGCTCGCCCGCGCGCTGGTGCTCGAGCCTGAGTTCATCGTGCTCGATGAGCCGACGAGCGCGCTCGACATGCTGGTGCAGGCGCAGATGGTGGATCTCTTGCGCGCGGTGCAGAAGCGGCGCGACCTCACCTACCTGTTTATCAGCCACGACCTGAAGGTGGTGGCGGCGCTCGCCAGCAATATCCTGGTCATGCGCCACGGCAAAGTCGTGGAGCAGGGCCCGGCCAATGACTTGTTCGCGAATCCAAAGTCGGAATACACCCGGGCGCTGTTCAAGGCCGCGTTCGAGATCGAGGCGGCACCGGCGGGCGCCGTGGCAGAATAGCTAGAGCCGGCGCGCTTCGAGGATTTCCAGGCCGCTGTTCTGGATGCGCGACGCCGCCTCGGCAAGCGGCTCCTCCGCCACGGCCATGTGGAAGGCGTTGGCGTGCAGGAAACGGCCGGTGTCGCTCACGAATCCCACGTGTCCTTTCCAGAACAAGAGATCGCCGCGCTTCAGCGCAGCAAGATCGCCCGCAAACGGCATGGGCGTGCCGAGCGCCGCCTGCTGCATGTCGGAATCGCGCGGACACGAATGCCCGGCGGCGGCGAGCGCGAGCTGCACCAGGCCCGAGCAGTCGAGGCCCGCGCTCGAGCGGCCGCCCCACAGGTACGGCGTGCCGAGGAAGCGGCGCGCGGTGGCGACGAAATCCGGTTCACGGTGCGCGAGCGACGCCACGTGCCGGGCCGGAATGAAGCCAGCGTCGGTGGCGACGAACTCGCCTTGCGTTTCCCTCACCGCCAACAGGCTCGCGAACGAAAGCGAGGCCGCGGGTGCGCGCTTGATGTCCGGCGTGTCGAAGACAAAAGTGCGCAGCGCCGTGACGCGGTGGGTGGCGGGCTTGCCGACGGGCCCGAAGGCGTTCGCCGAGAACCAGCCCATGTAGCCGTCGGCCTCCATCTGGCCCCAGGCCCAGCCTTCGCCGGTGGTCTCGTAGACGCTGACGCGCTCGCCGTAGAGAGCCTCGCTCACCATGGGCGCGTCGGGCCGCGGCGTGGAGAACGCGGTGGCGGTCGGCGCCAGCACCTGTTGCGCGCTGCCCTCGACGAAACGCTCCGCCTCGACCTTGCCCTTCAGGTGCAGGGCGGCGAGATCGGGCCGCGCCGGGGTCACCCGCGGATCGAAGCTCATCGCGGCAGCTCGCGGGCGTGCTTGGCGAGGAGATCGCCGAGGCCCTCCACGTAGAGCGCGCCCTTCACCGTGCGCTGGACCACGACGTTCCTGCGGTCCGCCTCGTCGCGCCGGCGCGACAGGAGGTCGATGCGGCCCATGGTGTCGAGCGCCCGCGTGATCACGGGCTTGGTGACGCCGAGCTTGGATGCGAGCCCGCGCACCGTGTGCGGCGGCGGCTCCAGGTACACCGTGAGCAGCACCACGAGCTGGCGCGCCGACAGGTCCGGCTCGCCGTCGCGCACCAGCGCATACGAGAAGTCGTGCAGGAGCTTGAGCGCCTGCCCCGGACGAATTTCGACCGCCACGGCCCCTCCAGATCGTTTCGGAAGCGTATTGTTCCCCGCCCGGCGGGCCGCCGCAAGGCTCTAGCGATAGCGGCCGGCGATCAGCGCGAAAAGCGCCCGGATCGTCTGCCCCTCGCCGCCTTCGGGCCGTCCCGGCTTCGCCGCCGGGTTCCAGGCGAAGAGATCGAGATGTGCCCAAGTCTTCGCCTTCTCGACGAAGCGCGACAGGAACAGCGCAGCGGTGATGGCGCCGGCAAAGGGGCTGCCGGCGATGTTGTTGATGTCGGCGATCTTGGAATCGAGCATCGGCGCATAGGGCTTCCACAGCGGCAGGCGCCACACCGGGTCCGCCTCGGCGGTAGCCAAACGCGCGAGCTCGTCGGCGAAGCCGTCGTCGTCGGTGAACGCCGCCGGCAGCTCGGGGCCGAGTGCGACGCGCGCCGCACCGGTGAGCGTGGAGAAATCGATCATCACGTCGGGCGCCTCCTCGTCGGCGAGTGAGAGTGCATCGGCGAGGATGAGGCGGCCCTCGGCGTCGGTGTTGCCGATCTCGACGGTGAGCCCCTTGCGGCTCTTGAAGATGTCGCCCGGCCGGAAGGCGTCGCCGGAAACGGAATTCTCCACCGCCGGGATCAGCACACGCAGACGCACGGGGAGCTTCGCGTCCATGATCATGTGCGCAAGGCCGAGCGCGACCGCGGCGCCGCCCATGTCCTTCTTCATCAAGAGCATCCCGGCCGACGGCTTGATGTCGAGACCGCCGGTGTCGAAGCACACGCCCTTGCCGACGAGCGTGACCTTGGGATGCTTGGCATCGCCCCAGACAAGATCGATGAGCCGCGGCGGCCGCGCGGAGCCGCGGCCGACCGTGTGCACGAGCGGGAAATTCCTGCGCAGCTCGTCGCCGGACGTGACCTGCACGCCGGCGCCGTGGCGGCCGGCGAGATCGCGCGCCGCCTGATCGAGCTCGGCAGGCCCCATGTCGTTCGACGGCGTGTTGATGAGGTCGCGGGCGAGGAAGATCGCCTCCACGGCACGCGACAGGGCGCGTTCGTCGACGCCTTCGGGTAACGCAAGCTGCGGCGGCTTCGTCTCGGACTTGCGGTAGCGGGTGAAGCGATAGGTGCCGAGCGCGAAGGCGAGCGCCGCGAGGCGCGCATCGGGTGCGCCTTCGAAGCGCCAGACGCCGGCCGGCAGAATCGCCGCGAGCTTTCCGGCGAGAAGCGGATCGCGGTGCTTCGCCTTCCCGTCCTCCACCGCGAACAGACAGCCCACGATCGCCCCGTCGGCGCCGGGTACGAGCAGATGCGTACCGGCTTCGGGCTTGAAGGCGGCGGCCTCGGCAAAGGCGCGCGCCGCCGCCGGCAGCTTGCCGCGCGCGGCGTCCCAGCCGGCGGCGTCGACGAACCACACAGGTTTCGCGGCGGCGGCGTCGGTAGCGAAGGCGGGATGGAGATCGGGCACGGGGAAGTTCCGGAACGGCTCCTAGTACGGGCCGGCCCTGGGATGCGCAACGGCCACCCGCCCCCAGTTTTAACCCCTTGTTAGGGTTAATAGTTTATTGCCAAGGCGGTCCCGAGCCCCTGCCCGACGGAGCGTGCCATGGCGTCCATCCCTTCCCTCCACGGTTCCGTCTCGCGCCTCGCGCTCGCCGCGGCGCTCGCGGCAGTACTCGGCGGCTGCAACGCCACCACCCGCACCGGCGACGTCACCGGCGCCATTCCGGCGGTGCAGACCGAGGATGGCTGGCGCGAGCGCGTGAACTCGCTCGCCGACCAGTATCGCGCGCAGCCGGACAATCCCGAGATCGCCATCGCCTATGCCCGGGCGCTCCGCGCCACCGGCCAGACCGCGCAGGCGGCGGCCGTGCTGCAGCAAACCTCGATCAAGAATCCGCACGACAAGGCGGTGCTCGGCGCCTGGGGCCGCGCGCTCGCCGACTCGGGCCAGTATAATCAGGCGCTCAACGTGCTCTCCCGCGCCCATTCGCCCGAACAGCCGGACTGGCGCATCCTCAATGCCCAGGGCGCGGTGCTCGACCAGATCGGCAACCACGCGGAAGCCCGGCGCTACTACGAGACCGCGCTCAAGATCGCGCCCGGGGAGCCGGCGATCCTCTCCAACCTCGGCCTTTCCTACGCGCTGTCGAAGGATCTCGCCCGCGCCGAGACCACGCTCAAGCGCGCGGTCGCCAGCAACCGCGCCGAGCCGCGGGTGCGGCAGAATCTGGCGCTCGTGCTCGGCCTGCGCGGCAAGTTCGACGAGTCGGAGAAGATGGCGGCGGGCGACCTCAAGCCCGAGGAGGCGCGCGCCAACATCGCGTATCTGCGCCGCCTGGTGCGCCAGCCCGACCCGTGGAAGGAACTCGCGGCCCAGCCCGCGGCGCGCAGCTAGCGCCGCTCTCGATCATTCGCAATAACGGGAAGCGGCGCACTATGCGCCCGAGTCAGCGTATCTCCATGACCCGGATCGCCGCCGGGCCGAGGATGACGATGAACAGCACCGGCAGGAAGAACAGGATCATCGGCACGGTGAGCTTGGGCGGAAGTGCTGCCGCCTTCTTCTCGGCTTCGCCCATGCGCATGTCGCGAAATTCCTGGGCGAGCACCTTCAGCGCCTGTCCGAGCGGCGTACCGTAGCGCTCGGCCTGCACCAGCGCGGTACAGACCGCCCTGACGCCGTCGAGGTCGGTGCGCGCGGAGAGATTGTCGTAGGCCTCGCGCCGGTCCTGCAGATACGAGAGCTCGGCGGTGGTCAGCGTCAGCTCTTCGGCGAGCGGAATCGACTGCGAGCCGATCTCCTCGCTCACCTTGCGGAAGGCGGCGTCGATCGACATGCCGGATTCGACGCAGATCAGAAGCAGGTCGAGTGCGTCGGGAAAGGCGCGGCGGATCGACATCTGCCGGCGCTTGATCATGTTTTTCAGGAACAGGTCCGGGATCTTGAGCCCAAGCCAAGCGGCGCCGATGGCGGCCGCGACCTTGATCATCAGCGGCTGGTCGAAGTGGATGATGACGAACATGTAGACCAGCGAGAACACGAACAGGGTGATCGGCATCACCATGCGGAAGAAGAGATAGGCAAACTGCGGCGCCTGGCCGCGATAGCCGGCCTTGATCAGCGTGGCGCGCGCCGTCTCCTCGCCGAGATGTTTGCGCAGATTGAGCTTCTCGACGATCAGCCGCATGTAGGCCTTGGGCGCGCGGCGCAGATCGACGCGTTCGCCGCGGGCGAGCTTCTCGCGCTCGCGGGCGCGGATCTTGTTGCGCTCGATGGCGACGAGCTTCATGCGCTTGGTCAGCGAGTCGCCGAAGGCATAGGGCATGGCGATGGTGAACACGGTGGCCATCGCCGCCAGCGACGTCAGCACGGTGATGAGGAAGCGCGTGTCCTGCATTTTGTCGAACAAGAATTCGAACATGGCGCACCCGCTCTAAAAATCGAAATTGATCATGCGGCGCATGACAAAGACGCCGACGCCCATCCACATGGCGCTGCACATCAACATCACGCGCCCGGTCGGCGTGGTCCACAGCAGCTCGATGTAGTTGGGGCTGGTGAGCCAGACGAGCAGCATCACCGCGATCGGAAGCGAAGCGATGATGGCGGCCGAGGCCTTGGCCTCCATGCTCATCGCCTTGATCTTGGCCTTCATCTTCCTGCGCTCGCGCAGCACGCGCGACAGGTTGCCGAGCGCGTCCGACAGGCTGCCGCCGGCCTTCTGCTGGATGGTCACCACGATGCCGAAGAAGTTCGATTCGGCGAGCGGCACGCGGTCGAACAGCTTGGTGGCGGCCTCGGGCAGCGAAACGCCGATGGCTTGGGAATCGGCGATCTGGCGGAACTCGCTCTTCACTGGCTCCTGCGTTTCGCTGGCGATGATGCGGATGCAATCGGAGAGCGGCAAGCCGGCCTTGACGCCGCGCACGATGACGTCGACGGCGTTGGGCAACTCGTCGATGAACTTGTTCTCGCGCCGGCGCTTGAGGAAGGCGAGCGTCCAGCGCGGCACACCGAAACCGACGGCAAAGCCGACGCCGAGCGCGATGAACTCGCCGGCACCCGAAAAATAGGCGAAGGCCGCGGCGACGAGGCCGACGACGACGTTGCCGATCCAATACTGACGCGTGTCTAACTTGACCCCGGCCTGCTGCAGCCGAATCCGCAGCGGCGGTTTCTTGGCATTGCGCTGACGCGCCTCAATTTGCTTCAGGCTATCCTCGACCTGCTGGCGACGGCCGGTCGCGGAATCGGCGCGGGCGCGGGCGCGTGGCGCGCTGACATCCGCGGAGACGTCACGCACCCGCCGGTTGGCGACCGCATTGCCCGAAATCTTGGGATAGAGGAACGTGTACAGCAGCCCGCCGACGGCGATGGCGATCAGAATGGCGATTCCGGCTGTCCCGAGCATCGCGTCACCCCCGAATGGTCTCTGCTTCGACATCGGAGGCGTCGAGGGCGGCGGCCAGATTGTGCTCCTCGCCGAAGTAGCGGGCGCGCTCCCAGAAGCGCGGGTGGCCGATGCCAGTGGAACGATGGCGGCCGAGAATCTTGCCGTGGGCGTCCTCGCCGAGGAAGTCGTAGACGAAGAGGTCCTGGGTCGTGACCACCTCGCCTTCCATGCCCACCACCTCGGTGATGTGGGTGATGCGGCGCGAGCCATCGCGCATGCGCGCGACCTGCACGATAACGTCGATGGAGGCCACCACCATCTCGCGGATGGTGCGCGGGGGTAGCTGGAAGCCGCCCATGGTGATCATCGATTCCAGGCGCGACAGAGCCTCGCGCGGGCTATTGGCGTGCAGCGTGCCCATGGAGCCGTCGTGGCCGGTGTTCATGGCCTGGAGCAAGTCGAACGCCTCCGGGCCGCGCACCTCGCCGACGATGATGCGCTCCGGGCGCATACGCAGGCAGTTGCGCACCAGATCGCGCATCTTCACCTCGCCCTCGCCCTCGAGATTCGGCGGACGCGATTCCAGGCGCACGACGTGGGGCTGCTGCAGCTGCAGCTCGGCCGCGTCTTCGCAGGTGATGACGCGCTCGTCGTTGTCGATGTAGCGGGTGATGCAATTGAGCAGCGTGGTCTTGCCCGAGCCGGTGCCGCCGGAGATCAGCACGTTCACCCGGCAGCGGCCGATCACCTTCAACAGGTCG
Organism: Xanthobacteraceae bacterium; assembly: GCA_035601815.1. Taxonomy (GTDB): domain Bacteria; phylum Pseudomonadota; class Alphaproteobacteria; order Rhizobiales; family Xanthobacteraceae; genus DATNNN01. Next base: position 8,390 of record DATNNN010000054.1, read on the forward strand.
GCGCCGGTGGGCGAGATGGTGCCGTACTTGACGAGCTGCTCCAGCGTCAGCTTGTCGCGGCGGAATTTGCGGATGGTGAGCGCGGGGCCGTCGATGGACAAAGGCGGCACGATGACGTTGACGCGCGAGCCGTCGGGCAAGCGCGCATCGCAGATCGGGCTCGCCTCGTCGACGCGGCGGCCGATCTGGCTGACGATGCGCTGGCAGATGTTGTGGAGCTGCTGGTTGTCGCGGAAGCGGATGCCGGTGCGCTGAATCTTGCCGGCGACCTCGATGTAGACCGTGCTCGAGCCGTTGACCATGATGTCGGCGATGTCGTCGCGCGCGAGCAACGGCTCGAGCGGGCCATAGCCGAGTACGTCGTTGCAAATGTCCTCGAGCAGCTCTTCCTGGTCGGAGATCGACATCACCACGTTCTTGATGGCGATGATCTCGTTGACGATGTCGCGAATCTCCTCGCGCGCCGACATCGGGTCGAGCTTGGCGAGCTGGGTGAGGTCGATCGCCTCGATCAGCGCGCCGAAGATCTGGCTCTTGGTCTCGTAGAAGCTCTCGGTGCGGCGGCCCTCGGCCACGCTCTTAGGCCGCATCTCCGGTACGAGTGGCGGCGCCTGCGCGGAGACGTTGGCAACGCCATTCGAAGGCTCGGGCTCGGGGACGCCGGGGGTAGCGGGCACCACGGCCGGGCGGGTCGCGATCTCGCGCGACGCGGCGGGCAGCGGCGCTTTCTCCTCCGCGACCGGGCTGGATCCACGCTTGCCGAACATCGATGCCACGGGTGCTTCAGCCCAGGCGCGCGCGCAGCTTGGCGATCAGCGGCGACAGGAAGTCGCCGCGCTTCTGCCGCTTGACCTCGGCGCGACCGGTCAAGGTCATCGCCAGCGAGAGGAAGGTCTCGGCGATCTTATGGTTGGCGGCGACCTCGGCGATCATCTGGCCGTTGTTGGCGGCGGTGCCGAAGAGCTGCGGGTCGAAGGGAATCGATGCCGCCGGCTCGTGGCCGAGCGCCTTGGCGAAGTCCGCGAGGCGCACCTCGGGCCGCTTCGGCATGCCCACCTGGTTCAGCACGTACATCGGTGCCTGGTCGTTGGGCCGCGCCGCGCGCACGAAGTCGAACAGATTCTTGGCGTTGCGCAGATTGGCGAGATCGGGGGCGACGACGAACAACACCTCGTCGGCGCCGACCATGGCGCGCTTGGCCCAGGCCGTCCACACGTGCGGCAAGTCGAGGACGATGTAGGGCACCGAGCTGCGCAACGCGTCGAACACCGGGTCGAACGCCTCGGGATCGAAGTCGTATTCGCGGTCGAGCGTCGCCGGCGAGGCGAGCAGGCTCAGGTGGTCGGTGCACTTGGAAAGCAGCCGGTCGATGAAGGCGGAGTCGACCCGGTCGGGCGAGAACACCGCATCGGCGATGCCCTGGGGCGGATCCTGGTTGAAGTCGAGGCCGGCGGTGCCGAACGGCAGGTCGAGATCGACCACCACCGAGTCGAGGCTCAGGTCGCGGGCGATGGTGAAGGAGATGTTGTGGGCGACGGTGGAGGCGCCGACGCCGCCCTTGGCGCCGACGACGGCGACGACGCGGCCGACCGGATCGGCGTTCGGCGCGTTGAACAGCCCGGACACCGTGCGCACCACGTCGAGCGGCGTCACCGGCGAGATCAGGTAGTCGCTGATGCCGCGGCGCACGAGCTCGCGGTAGAACACGACGTCGTTGAAGCGGCCAACGACGACCACCTTGGTGCCGGCGTCGCAAACCTCGGCGAGCTTGTCGAGGCCCTCGAGCAGCTCGATGCCGTTGGCGTTGTTTTCGATGACGATGACGTTGGGCGTGGCGGCGCTGCGGTAGGCCTCGCCGGCGGCGGCGAGCCCGCCCATCTGCACCTTGACGTGGGCCTTGGCCATGCGGCGGTCGCCGGCGGCGGCCTGGATGGCCGTCGCGAGCTCGGGCATCTCGCAAAACGCCTGGATCGAGATGCGGGGGACCGGTGCGATGTGCTGACCGGGGTCGGCGGCAGGCACCGACGGGTCGAGCTGGTGGGCGAGCGCGGTGCTCATTGGCCGACGGTGCTCACTTTCGGGTCCGGCTTCTGGGTGTAGACGGTCGACGGGTCCTGGCCCTGGCGCCACTTGTCGATGACCTGCTGGCGGCGGCCGGCATCGGGCCGGCCCTCGGAGCGCGGCTGCACCAGGTCCTCGGGGTTGACGACCATGGCGGCGAAATTGCGCTGGGTGGCGCAGCCGTGATTCCAGAAGGCATCGTTCTGAAGCGCGTGGACGCCGGGGCCCATGTTGTCGATCCACTGTCCGCACGGCCCGGTGACGGCGCGCACCTGCGGATAGGCGACGCGGATCGGGCCGAAGGTGGTGGGCTGCGCCGGCGTATAGGGCCGCCGCTCGATCGCCGCCTGCGGCACGCCCATGGCGGCGAGGATGCTGGTCACCTCGCGCGTGGTCTGCCGCACGGCGAACTGGGAGCGGACGCCCACCGGCACGTCGACGTAGAGGAGGCCGGACGATTCCCGGCGCCAGGCGCGGGCGAAGGCGGCGACCTCGGCGCGTTGGGTCGCCGTCAACCGGCCGTGGCCGGAGCCGCCGTAGATCTCGATGGCGCGTTCGGCCTCGGCGAACTTGATCGGATAGCGGTCGCGCACGTCGGAGGGGTACGGCGGCGGCGCGTAAGCGGCCTGGTCGGTATTGCAGCCGCCGGCGGCGAGCGCGAGGCCCAATGCGACGAGCCGGGCGGCGGCGCCGAAAATGCGATCGGGTGAGGTGAACATGCGCGCTCCTGCTAAGCCCTAGTCGAGAATGAAGCCGTAGTTGCCGTGCAGCGACCGCCGCCCTTCGACCGCGCCGGGGGTGCCGTAGACGCGGTTGACCTGGTTGAGGAATATGGTGGCGGGATCGGAGGCATTGGCGAAGCCGTCGTCGGGCCGCGACAGCGCCTGGCGCGCCACCGGCTGCGCCAGATACGGCGTCGCGATGATGACGAGCTCGGTGAGGCCGTTCTGGTAGTCGCGGCTCTTGAACAGGCCGCCGAGCACCGGCAGGTTCATCAGCCCAGGCAGCCCGTTGATGTTCTGCTTGGTCTGCTCCTGGATGAGCCCGGCCAGCACCATGGCGCCGCCCGACGGCACCTCCACGGTGGAGCTCGCGCGCCGCACCTTGAGCGCGGGCACGCCGAAGGCGGCGCCCTCGGAGGTGAGCTCGCTCACCTCGGTGGCGACGCGAAGCGAAATGCGGCCTTCCGACAGCACCACCGGCAGGAACTCGAGCAGGATGCCGAACTGCTTGAACGTGATCTGCGGCGTGCACACGGTGCCGGTGCAGGAGATGCCGCTCGGGATCGGGAACTCGCCACCGGCCAGGAACTTCGCCGACTCGCCGGAGACCGCCGAGATGTTGGGCTCCGCGAGCGTGCGCAACACGCCGGTCTGTTCCATGGCGCGCAGCGTCGCGGTGATGCTGCCGCCATTCGGCAGGTTGAAGGTGGGCGCGACGGAGGTGCTGGTGATCGGCGAGCCCTGCACCGAGAACGGGTTGTTGATATTGAAATTGAGCGAGGTGGTGCCGATGGCGATCGACGCCCCGTTGAGATCGATGCCGAGCTGCTTGATCACGCTGCGCTGGACCTCGGCGACCGAGACCTTGAGCAGCACTTGCTCCTTGTCCTTGATGACGAGGCCGTTGACTACCTTCTTGGAATCGCCGACCAGTTTCGCCGCGGTGTCGAACGCGTTCTGCGCGTCGAGAGCGTTGGCGACGACGCCGGAGAGGACCACGGAATCATTCACCGCGTCGACGCGGATCGAGGCGCTGGGGATGATCCGGCGCAGCGCGTCACGCACGCCGGCGGCGTCGCGGCCGACCTCGATGTCGTAGGCGACGATCTGGCGGCCGTCACCGTCGAAGAACACGACGGTGGTCTGGCCGACGGCGACGCCGATAAGATAGGCGCGGCGCGCCGAGCGCACCACGGCGTTGGCGATCCCCGGGTTGGCGACGAGCACGTCCTTGGCGTCACGCGGCAGATCGATGACCACCGACTTGCCGATGCCGAGGGCGAGGAAGCGGCCGCTGCGCTCGACGTTGACGCGCTCGCTCCCGGCCTCGGCAGCGCGCAGCGGCGCGGCCGCAAATAGGCCGAGGAGGAAGACACAGACCAGGCCGATGCCGAGTCGGACTACGGTCGCTACAGGGTGGAACATCGGCAAAGACCTCCGGCGGACGTGCACTATCAATTGCTCTGGACGGACAAGGAGCCACGGCGCACGCAGCGCTTGCCGCAGCTCCAGCTCTCGGGATCGATGCCGCGCCAAAGCGTCAGTGTGTTCTCGCGCCACTGATCCTCGTCGGTGTCGGGCTTGCTCGATGGCTTGGCGTCGGCGAGTGAGCGCAGCGCGAGCGACAGGTTGCCGCGCTGGCGCGACACCGCCAGCAACTCGGTCTGCTGCGGCGCGAGTTCTAGCGTCGTGGTCTTGCCGACTACGACCTTCTGGCCGTTCTTCTCCTCGACCGTCTGGTCGATGGCGAGCACGCGCACGTTGCGCAAGATGGTTTCGCTGACGAAGCCGTCGCCGCCCGAGCGCTGGGCGGCGGCATCCTTGCGCGTGAGGATGACGTCGACGCGGTCGTTGGGCAGGATGAAGCCGGCGGCGCCGGTCTCGGCCGAAATCTCGGTGGAGATGGCGCGCATGCCGGCGGGCAGGATCGCCGACATGAAGCCGGAGCCGTCGGCCTTGATCAGCTTCGCCTCGCGCATCGGCTCGCCGGCGACGAACGGCGCGCGGGCGACGGAACCCTTGAGGCTCTCGATCGCGTCGGGACGCGCGGTCTTGCGGATGAAGAGCGGGCCCGCGGCGCTGAGCGGCCACGGCTGCCAGGCCAAGTCCTCGGGCTGGACGGCACGGCCGACGGCGATGTCGACGCGGGCGACGAGGATGTCGACGGTATCGGACGGCGGTGCGGCGACCTGCGGCGACGGCGCATCGCGACCGGACAACATGAAGGCCAGCGCGCCGGCCAAGAGGGCGACGCCAAGCACAAGTAGACGGGCAACTCGCATACGCTCACATCCCGGGAATCAGAGGGCGCCCAACGGGCTTTGAACCCGGATTGCAACAGCAAACGGTCAACTTATGGTTAATAAGCGGTAGCTGAATTTAGGTTTCGCAGGCCGCCTCAACCGGCGAGCGCGCGCATGAAGGCCGAGTCGGGGTAGACCGCGAGGCCGGCGAGCGCGAGCGCAATCCCGTAGGGGATGCCGGTCTTCACGTCGTGCAGCCGGGCGATCCAGGGCTTGCGGGCGAGGACGGCCGGCAGCGGCAGGCGGCGCAGCTCGAGAATGAGGAGCGTCAGCACACCGCCGATGACGGAGGCGACCAGCAGGTAGTCCATCAGATGGGCGAAACCGAGCCACAGCGCGGTCGCGGCCGCGAGCTTGGCGTCGCCGCCGCCGATCCAGCCGCGGGCGAAGAAGGCGAAGGCCACCGCTAGCACCACCAGGCTCGCCAGCACGTGACGGCCCATGTCGGCGACCGGCATGCCCACCGCCATCGCCACCAGGAAGAAGGCGGCGCAAAGCGCGAGCGACAGGCGGTTGGAGATGGTCATGGTGATAAGGTCGCTCGCCGCGGCGAACGCCATGGCGGCGGGAAAGAGGCCGAGCACCAGGATTTCCGCGAGCATCGCCGTCTCCACGACAACCGCTCTAGGCCGAACCGATGACGAAGTGGTTTACGGGCGGGCGGCCCCGGCGCCGTGCCGTGGCCGACCCCAAAAGCACGAAAGGCCCCTCACGGGGCCTTTCGATTTGGATCAGGATCGCGAACGCTTACTTGAGGGCGTTCTGAACCTGCGTGAAGGTCGTGTTGAGTTTGGAACCGACGCCCTGCACGACCGCGATGATGGCAACCGAAATGCAGGCTGCGATCAGGCCGTACTCGATGGCGGTGGCGCCAGACTCGTCCTTCGCGAAGTGGGCGAGAATTTTCATGGCAAGGGCTCCTTAAACCACTGTTGGCTGTTGTGACTTGGCTTTCGTGAGCGTTCTTGATGCGCTCTCGATCACCGAGCGCGAACATAGAAGCGGCCCGTTGCAACGGCGTTAAAATGACCGCCGAAACACGCCCCTAACGCCTTGATCCATAGCGTGGTTAAGGAATGGCTACGCCGCCTTACCAATGTTTATGGATACGGCGGCAGCACCGGCGCCGCGCGGCGGTGAAGCGATCGACGGGCGCCGCCGTCGCGGCAAATTTGCAGTTCGTTCACCATTTTCTCCAACAGTCGTGGCGAACCGCGCGTGCCAACGGCATCTGCGGGTGGACGGAGACAAGGATAGAGATCGTGACCAAGCCCAGCATGTTTCCCATCGTTGTCGCTCTCGTTCCCCTTCTCGTTTTCGCGCTTGCCGGCAAGGCCGCGGCGGCCGAGGACGTGAACGTCCAGCTCGACCAGGCCAAGATCCTGCGTCTGCCCGATTCGGCACTGTAAACGCCCTCTTAACGCCCGGCGGCCGGCGCGCATGGGCGCCACAACACTTCGTCAAGCGGCGCCCGCTACAACGAGGTTCGGTATCTTGCGTATGCCGCATCGCTTGCGCGGAGACAGTCCCATGCCCACGACCTGTTCGGGGCCCACACTGATGAAAGGCGCACGTGTCGTCGGAGCGCAGCTCGTCCGGCGACTGCTGCGCCGCGACGACGGCAGCGCGGCGATCGAGTTCGGCCTCGTCATCGTCCCGTTCCTCGGCCTGCTGTTCGCGATTCTGGAGACGGCGCTCGTATTCTTCGCCGGTCAGGTGCTGGAGACGGCGGTCGCCGACTCGGGCCGCCTCATCCTCACCGGCCAGGCCGACGCCGCCGGCTACAACGCCACCACCTTCAAGACCCAGGTGTGCAACCGCCTGCTCGCGCTGTTCGACTGCACGAAGCTACAGCTCGACGTAGCCACCGCTACCTCGTTCAGCTCCGCCAACCTCAGCCGTCCGCTGGTGCCCGACCCGCTCAATCCGGGCAAGATGAAGGTGGACACCTCGAGCTTTGCCTACCAGTCCACCAGCCCGGGCCAGATCGTCGTGGTCCGCGTCATCTATGAGTGGCCGACGTTCGTTAAAGGCCTCGGCCTCAACCTCTCGGACCTGTCGAACGGCAACCGGCTGTTGATGTCGACCGCCGCCTTCCGCAACGAACCCTATAAGTGAGTGGCGATGCGCACCCTGGCTGAAGCATTCATTCGCAAGATCGCTCGCCTGCGCGACGACGCGGCCGGCGTGTCGGCGGTGGAGTTCGCCTTCCTCTTGCCGATCATGATCCTGCTATTCGTCGGCGGCACGCAGTGGACCGAAGCGATCACCATCAAGCGCAAGGTGCAGCTGGTGGCGCGCACCATCGGCGACCTGGTGGCGCAGGATACCGGGGTGACCGACGCGGAAATCGCCAGCATCTTCACCGCCGGCGGCGCGGTGATGCAGCCGTTTGCGTCCAACGTGCTGCAGGTCATCGTCTCGCGCGTCGACATCGACGCCAACGGCATCGCCACGATCGGCTGGAGCGACAGCTCACCGAGCGGCGCGGCGCGCACGGTGAACTCCACGGTGACGCTGCCATGGACCGCGGCGACGATGAAGAACACCATGAACATGGCGAACACGAAGCTCGTCTGGTCGGAGGCGAGCTATACCTATACGCCGCCGGTGGCGTTCACGCTGTTCAGCTCGAGCAATACCGGCGCGATCTCGCTCACCGACTCAGCGTTCTTCCGCCAGCGCACCGGCACCACCATCGCCCGCTGCACGTCCGGCTGCTGACGCCGCGCTCTCGCGCGCTCAGATCGTCTGGTTGTATTCGCCGACTTCCGGGTGCTCGCGGATCAAGGCGTCGATCGCCTTGAACATCTCGCGCATGCGCGCCTCCGACGCCGGGCTTTCCACCACCACCACGAGCTCGGGCTTGTTGGAGGAGGCGCGCACGAGGCCCCAGGTGCCGTCCTCGACGGTGACCCGCGCCCCGTTGACGGTGACGAACTCGCGAATCCGCTGGCCGGCCAACGGCTCGCCCTTCTCCTTGATCGCGGTGACGCGGCGCACCAGCGCATCGACGACGCGGTACTTCACCTCGTCGGGGCAGTGCGGCGCCATGGTCGGCGAGCCCCAGGTTTTCGGCAGCGCCTTCTTCAGATCCGACATCTTCTTCGCGGGGTTGCGGTCGAGCATGTCGCAGACGGCAAACGCCGCCACCAGGCCGTCGTCGTAGCCGCGGCCGACCGGCGGATTGAAGAAGAAATGGCCCGACTTCTCGAAGCCGGCGACCGCCTTGAGCTCGGTGACGCGGCGCTTGATGTAGGAGTGGCCGGTCTTCCAGTAGTCGGCCTTCACGCCGTTCGCGCGCAGCACCGGATCGGTGTGGAACAACCCGGTCGACTTCACGTCGACCACGAAAACGGCGTTCTTGATCCGCGCCGAGAGGTCGCGGGCGAGCATGACGCCCACCTTGTCGGCGAAGATCTCCTCGCCCTCGTCGTCGACCACTCCGCAGCGGTCACCGTCGCCGTCGAAGGCGAGGCCGACGTCGGCCTTCACCCGCAGCACCTCGTCGCGGAGCGCGTGCAGCATCTTCAGGTCTTCGGTGTTGGGGTTGTATTTGGGGAACGTCCAGTCGAGCTCGCAGTCGAGCGGCACCACCTCGCAGCCGATGGCGGCAAGCGCTTTGGGGGCGAACGCGCCCGCCGTGCCGTTGCCGCAGGCGGCGACCACCTTCAGCTTGCGCTGCAATTTCGGCCGGTTCGTCAGGTCCGCGAGGTAGCGTTCGGCAAAACCGGGAATGACGTTGTGGCCGCCGCCCGGGCGCTCTTTATATAGGCCGCCGAGCACGATCTCCTTCAGCCGCGTCATCTCGTCGGGGCCGAAGGTGAGCGGCCGCGCCGCGCCCATCTTCACGCCGGTCCAGCCGTTGTCGTTGTGGGAGGCCGTCACCATGGCGACGCAGGGCAGATCCAGCGCAAACTGGGCGAAGTACGCCATGGGCGTCACCGCCAGGCCCACGTCGTGCACGCGGGCGCCGGCGGCGACGAGGCCCTTGATCAGCGCCTTCTTCACGTCTTCGGAATAGGAGCGGTAGTCGTGGCCGACCGCCACGTCGGGCCGCACGCCAAGCTCGTGAAAGAGCGTGCCGAGGCCAAGGCCGAGCGCCTCGATGCCGGCGAGATTGATCTCCTTGTCGAGCAGCCAGCGCGCGTCGTACTCGCGGAAGCCCGTGGGCTTCACGAACGGCACGTCGGGCCTGGCGGGAGAAACGGTCGCGGGCTTCGTCGGCATATCCACCTCGCCGGAACGCGCCGGCGGGCGCGACATACCACGATTTCGAGCGAAAAGGAGAAGCTCTAGCGCTCGAGCACGAGGGTGCCGCGGTCGACCTCGAAGCGCTTGAGCTTCTTCAGGAAGCTCATGCCGAGGAGATTGGTCCCCAACAGACCTTCGTCCATCACCAGCGCGTCCACGTCGTCGACGCGGATCGAGCCGAGACGGACGGAGCGGAGCTGCACCTGGCGCGCCTGGGCGGCGCCGTTCGCCGTGCGCACGCCCACATCGAAGCGGTCGCCGGGATGCACGAGGCCGAGCGCGAGCGCGTCCTCGTAGCGCAGCGCCACGAGCGTGGCGCCGGTGTCGACCAGTGCCGTGAAGTTGCGGCCGTTGATCTGCACTTCCGAAAGATAATGTCCGGTGCGGTCGGCGGTGAGCCGGGTCACGTCGCCCGCGCCCGTGCGCGGCGTCTGCGCCGTGCCCGCGGGCGGCATCGCCACGGTGGCGGAGGGCTGCCCGACGCCGAGAAGCCGGCTCGTCAGCCCGGGCGCCCAGATCGCGGCCGCCACGGCGAGGCCGGAGACGACAATGACGCTCTTGAACATGGCGCGAGCTTACGGTCCGCCCGCCGCACGGCCGGTAAACGCCGCGCAATGCCTTAAGCGGATGGTGAACGAAACGTCGCCGCGCGCCTGTCGCTTCCGGGCAGCAAAGCCTTAAGGCGATTGCCGTATCCCATTTTCACGCCGGTGCGCCGGTACGGCTCTTGCGAGGAAAAGCCCGAACGGCGGCAAGCGTCCCGAAATGGGACGACAGAGGATTCGATCATGGCTGCAGAGATCAACGGCCAGCCGGAACGCATCGACTGGGTCGATTACGCCAAGGGCTTCTGCATCGTCATGGTGGTGCTGATGCACTCGACTTTCGGGGTCGAGCTCGCTGCCGGCGCGCGCACCTGGGTGCATTCGGTCTCCGACTTCACCCACCCGTTCCGCATGCCGGACTTCTTCCTGATCTCCGGGCTGTTTCTTGCCCGCGTCATCGACCGCGACTGGAAGAGCTTCGCCGACCGGCGCATCCTGCACTTCGCTTATTTCTACGTCCTGTGGCTGACGATCCAGCTCGCCTTCAAGGCGCCGCAGATCGCCCAAGACTACGGCGCGCTCGAGGTTGTGCTGGTCTATCTCCTCTCCTTCATCGATCCGTTCGGCACGATGTGGTTCATCTACCTCCTGCCGATCTTTTTCGCCGTGACCAAGCTCGTGCGCCGGGTGCCGCCGCTCGCGGTATTTGCGATCGGTGTCGCGCTCGAATCGCTCCATCTCGACACCCAATGGACGCTGATCGACGAGTTCTCGGCGCGCTTCGTCTACTTCTACTGCGGCTACTGGCTCGCGCCGCACTTCTTCGCACTGGCGCGCCGGGCGCAGGAGCGCCCGTTTGCCGGCATCGCGGGGCTGGCGCTGTGGGCCGTCTTCAACTGGGCGATGGTCTGGTTCAAGCTCGATCTCATTCCGGGCATCTCGCTCGCCATGGGCTTCCTCGGCGCCTCGGCGGTGATTACGCTCGCGGCGCTCCTCTCTAAGGTGCGGCTGTTCGATCTCCTGCGCTACGCCGGCGAGCACTCGCTCATCATCTACCTCTCCTTCTTCCTCCCCATGGCGGCGACGCGCACCCTCTTGCTCAAGACCGGCGTCATCCCCGACCTCGGCACGGTGGCGCTGATCGTTACCTTCGTCGCCATCGCGGCGCCGCTGGTGCTGCACCGGATCGTGCGCGGCACCTGGGCGGGCTTCCTGTACGCACGGCCGGCGATGTTCCGGCTCGGGGGCGAACGGCGACCGGCGCTCGCGCCCGCCGAGTAGCGCCATCCACATCAAGCACTAGGCGGCGGGGTTGAAGCGGGGCCGCTTTTTGCGGCATCGTGGGGCCGATGCCCGCTCAGCCCAAGAAGAAACCGGCTCCGGCCGCCCGCACGCGCGACCACGTATTCCTGGTCGACGGCTCGTCGTACATCTTCCGGGCCTACTTCGCCATGTTCAAGGCGGCGCAGGCGCGCGGCCGCGCCTTCGTGCGCTCGGACGGGCTGCCGGTCGGCGCCGTCATGACCTTCACCAACATGCTGTGGAAGCTCGTGCGCGAGGGGCTCGAGGGCACCAAGCCCACCCACGTGGGCGTTGTGTTCGACTATTCCGGCGAGAGCTTCCGCAACGCCATCTACCCGCAATACAAGGCCCACCGCGATGAGCCGCCGCAGGAGCTGATCCCGCAGTTCCCGCTCATGCGCGAGGCGGTGAAGGCGTTCGGCTTCACGCCGATCGAGGAGGAGGGCTACGAGGCCGACGATTTGATCGCGACCTACGCGCGCGCGGCACTCGCCGCGGGCGCCGATGTGACGATCGTCGCCGGCGACAAGGACATGATGCAGCTGATCCGGCCGGGGGTCACCATGTACGACCCGATGCCCGGCCGCGAGCGGAGGATCGGCCCGAACGAGGTGGTAGAGAAATTCGGCGTCGCCCCGGACAAGGTGGCGGAGGTGCAGTCGCTCGCCGGCGATTCCACCGACAACGTGCCGGGCGTGCCCGGCATCGGCATCAAGACCGCGGCAGCGCTGATCCAGGAATACGGCAACCTCGAAACACTCTTGTCGCGGGCGAGCGAGATCAAGCAGGACAAGCGGCGGGAATCGCTCATCCAGTTCGCCGAGCAGGCGCGCGTCTCCAAGAAGCTCGTGGTGCTGAAGGACGACGCGCCGGTGCATATTCCGCTCGGCCAGCTGCATCTCGACGGCGTGGACCCCAAGCGCCTGGTGGCGTTCCTCAAGGCCATGGAATTCACCTCGCTGACCAACCGCGTGGCCGAGGCCTGCGGCCTCGACGCGGACGCCATCGATCCCGATCCGGAGCTCAAGGCCGGCAGCGCCGCGATCCCGGCGCTGGCGGCGCGCGGCCGCGCCGAGCTTGAAGGATTGGACGAGCAGGAAAAGGCACCTGCGCCCACGCCCGCGGCGACGGCGGCGACGGCGCTCGGCAATGTCTTCTATCCGTCGGCGCTCGCCACGGCCCGCGCCCGCGAGGCGAAAGCCACCAAGGTCGACCGCTCGAAATACGAGACCGTGACTACGCTGGCGCAGCTCGACCGCTGGATCGCCAAAGCCACCGAGCAGGGCGTCGTCGCCTTCGATACCGAGACCACCTCGCTCGACGCCATGCAGGCGGACCTCTGCGGCGTGTCGCTGGCGCTTTTTCCGAACGAGGCCTGCTACATCCCGTTCGCCCACCGCGAATCCGACGATCTGCTGGCCGGCGGCGGCCTGAAACCCGGCCAGATGCCGCTCCGCGACGGCCTCGCCCGCCTGAAGCCGCTGTTGGAAAATCCGGCGGTGCTGAAGGTGGCGCAGAACTTCAAGTTCGACTTCACGATTCTGAGCCGCCACGGCATCGAGACTTCGCCGTTCGACGACACGCTGCTCATGTCCTACGCGCTCGATGCCGGCAAGAACAACCACGGCATGGATGAGCTGTCCGAGCTTCACCTCGCCCACCGCACCATCACCTTTCACGAGGTGACGGGCAAAGGCAAAGGTGCGGTCTGCTTCGACCGGATCGAGCTTGCGCGCGCCACCGAGTACGCCGCCGAGGACGCCGACGTGACGCTGCGCCTATGGCGCCTGTTCAAGGGGCGGCTGCCGGCGGAAGGCATGGATACGGTCTATGAGACGCTGGAGCGGCCGCTCGCAGCGGTGCTGGCGCGCATGGAACGGCGCGGCATCGCCATCGACCGGCAGATGCTGGCGCGGCTCTCCGGCGAGTTCGCCCAGATCGCCGCGCGGCTGGAGCACGAGATCGCCGAGATCGCCGGCGTCGACTTCAATCCGGGCAGCGCCAAGCAGCTCGGCGACATCCTGTTCGGCAAGATGGGGCTGCCCGGCGGCGTCAAGACGCCCACCGGCGCCTGGTCGACCAAGGCGAACGTGCTAGAAGACCTCGCCGAGGAAGGCCATGAGCTGCCGAAGAAGATTCTCGAGTGGCGCTCGCTGACCAAGCTCAAGTCCACCTACACCGACGCGCTGCCCTCCTACGTCCACCCCGAGACCGGCCGCGTGCACACCTCCTACGCGCTCGCCTCCACCACCACCGGTCGGCTGTCGTCGTCGGACCCGAATTTGCAGAACATCCCGATCCGCACCGAGGAAGGCCGCAAGATCCGCCGCGCCTTCGTGGCCGAGAAAGACCACAAGCTCGTCTCCGCCGACTATTCGCAGATCGAGCTCAGGTTGCTGGCCGAGATCGCCGACATCGCGCCGCTCAAGAAGGCGTTCCGCGAGGGCCTCGACATCCACGCCATGACCGCGTCGGAGATGTTCAGCGTGCCGGTCAAGGAGATGCCCCCCGACGTGCGGCGGCGCGCGAAAGCCATCAACTTCGGCATCATCTACGGCATCTCCGCCTTCGGCCTCGCCAACCAGCTCGGCATCGCCCGCGATGAGGCCGGCGCCTATATCAAGAAATACTTCGAGCGCTTCCCCGGCATCCGCGCCTACATGGACGAGACCAAGGCCTTCTGCCGCAAGCACGGCTACGTGACGACGCTGTTCGGCCGCAAGTGCCACTACCCGGAGATCAAGTCGTCGAACCCGTCCATGCGAGCGTTCATGGAGCGCGCGGCGATCAACGCGCGGCTGCAGGGCACCGCCGCCGACATCATCCGGCGCGCCATGGTGCGCATGGAAGGCGCGCTGGCGGACGCCAAGCTCAACGCCAAGATGCTGTTGCAGGTACATGACGAGCTGGTGTTCGAGGTGCCTACGAGCGAGGTGGCCAAGACCTTGCCCGTGGTCGCCAAGGTGATGACCGACGCGCCGCTGCCCGCCGTGTCGCTCTCGGTGCCGCTGCACGTGGATGCGCGCGCCGCCGACAACTGGGACGAGGCGCATTGATGGCCAAGCCCTCGCCTGCCCCCTCCGCCGCCCGCGCGCGGCTCGCCGAGATCATCCGCGTGCGCTCCTTCGGCCGCGGCAAGGTCGAGCTCGCGTCGGGGCGCGAGAGCGACTTCTACTTCAACCTCAAGCCCACCATGCTCGACCCCGAGGGCGCGATGCTGATCGCGACGCTCGCCCTCGACATGCTGGAAGACGAAAAGGTCGACTACATCGGCGGCCTCGAAATGGGCGCAGTGCCGCTCGCCGGCGCCTTCGCGGCGCTGAGTGCGCTGCGCGGCAGGCCGATGCCCGCCTTCTTCGTGCGCAAGAAGCCGAAGGAGCACGGGGCGCGGCTCACGGTGGAGGGTCTGGCG
>DATNNN010000055.1:0-7627 GCA_035601815.1 Xanthobacteraceae bacterium
CGCCGTGCTGATGCTCGCGCTCGCCGTCCCCGCCTTCCGCGAGACCACCGACGAGGACTGGCTGAAGAAAGCCGAGCTCGCCGTCATCTTCCTCGACCGCTACGGCAACAAGCTCGGCGAGCGCGGCATCCGCCACAACGACACCGTGCCGCTCGAGGAATTCCCCGATCATCTGGTCAAGGCCGTGCTCGCCACCGAGGACCGGCGCTTCTACGAGCACTTCGGCATCGATTTCGCCGGCACGCTGCGCGCGCTCGGCGCCAACGTCCGCGCCCAGGGCGTGGTGCAAGGCGGCTCGTCGATCACGCAGCAGCTGGCGAAGAACCTCTTCCTCAACAACGAGCGCACCATCGAGCGCAAGGTCAAGGAGGCGTTTCTGGCGGTGTGGCTCGAGACGCGGCTGAAGAAGAGCGAGATCTTGAAGCTCTATCTCGACCGCGCCTATCTCGGCGGCGGCGCCTTCGGGGTCGACGCGGCGGCGCAGTATTATTTCGGCAAGTCCGCGCGCGAGGTGTCGCTCGCGGAGTCGGCCATGCTCGCCGGGCTGTTCAAGGCGCCGGCGCGCTTCGCCCCGCACGTCAACCTGCCGGCGGCGCGGGCTCGGGCGAACGTCGTGCTCGACAATCTGATCGAGGCCGGGTTCATGAGCGAGGGCCAGGTGTTCGGCGCGCGGCGAAATCCGGCGAAGCCGCTGGACCGCGGCGAGGACAACGTGCCCAACTACTACCTCGACTGGGCGTTCCGCGAGGTGCAGGAGATCGTGGCGAAGAAGCTGCCGCCCACGGTCACCGAGCGCGTGTTCGTCGTGAGGACCGCGCTCGATCCCAACATCCAGAAGGTCGCCGAGTTTACCATCGAGGCGCAGCTGCGCCAATTCGGCAAGGATTATGGCGCGAGCCAAGCCGCCATGGTGATCATGGAGCCGAACGGGGCCGTGCGCGCCATGGTCGGCGGCCGCGACTATAACGAGTCCCAGTTCAACCGCGCGACCGATGCGCTGCGCCAGCCCGGCTCCTCGTTCAAGCCGTTCGTCTATGCGACGGCCTTCATGAACGGCATGAAACCCACGACCGTGATCCTCGACGGCCCGCTCTGCATCGGCAACTGGTGCCCGCACAACTACGGCAACTCCTACGCCGGCCCCGTCTCCATTTTCAATGCCTTGACGAGGTCGATGAACACGGTCGCGGTGCGCGTGGCGGAAGCCATCGGCCGCGACAAGATCGTCGCCGTGATGCGCTCGATCGGAATCACGAGCCCGATCATCATCAGCCGTCCGCTGCCGCTCGGCGCCGCCGATCTTACAGTGCTCGAGATGACGCGCGCCTACGCGCATTTCGCCAGCGGCGGCTTCTCGGTGCATTCGCACGCGGTGATCGAGATCCGCACGCCGCCCGGCGACATGATCTGGCGCGAGGACAGCGACGAGCCGAAGCCGCGCCAGGTGCTGCCCAAGATCGTGATCGACAGCCTCAACCCGATCCTGCACAACGTGACCGAAGCCGGTACCGGCCGCCGCGCGCTGATCGAGGGCGTGCCCATCGCCGGCAAGACCGGCACCACCAACGCCTGGCGCGACGCCTGGTTCATCGGTTTCTCCGGCAATTTCGTCGCTGGTATCTGGCTCGGCAACGACGACTACTCGCCCACGCGCAGGATGACCGGCGGCTCGCTGCCGGCGATGACCTGGCAGAAGGTGATGGCCTACGCGCACCAGGGCGTGGAGCTGAAGCCCATTCCGGGATTGAAGATCGAGGCGAAACCCCCGCGCGTGGATGATAACCGCGTCGCCGCGGCCCCCGCCGCCAAGCCCACCGAGCTGCCCGTCACGCAGCGTCCGATCTCGCTCGCGCCGCGGGCCGCGGAGCGGCTGCTGCTGCTCGAGCGGCTCCTGCGCGACGCCCCGGCGGTAGGTCCCGCGCCAACGACTGCGCAGACCGGCCGGACCGCCGCGGCAAAACCGACCGACACCGCCGTTCAGCCGCCGCCGCCGCGCGGCAACTGACGAACCGTCCAATCAGCCGCGGATCGCATTGGCCTTGCGCGCCCTCATTCTTCTCGTCGCCTTCGTCGTCGCCGCCGCAACCGGCCTCGGACTGACATGGCTTGCGTCGGCGACCGGCAACGGCTTCGGCGCGGTTCGCGTCGGCGCGTGGAGCGCATGGCCAAAGAGCGGAACGCCGGATGCCGACCCCTACGCTCGCGCCGCGTTCGCCCGTTCGGGCGAGTTGCCGCTCGGCCTCGCCGATGGTCTCGCCTTCTACGCGGTCAACGACGACGGCGGCAATCGCCTCGACGGCCGCTGCGACATCCGCATCGCGGGCCGCCTGTCGCCGGCGCGCTTCTGGACCATCACCGTCTACGACGCGCGCGGACGTCTGATCGACAACGCCGCCGGCCGCTATGGCTTCACCAGCTCCGAGCTCGTCTGGGCCTCGGACGGACGCGTGGAAATCACGCTGGCACCGCGGGCCCGTAGCGGCAACTGGTTGCCTACCGGAGGACGCGAAGACATCGTCGTCATTCTGCGACTCTACGATACGCCGGTCGGCGTCGGCTCGCGCTCGTCGGACGCCGGAGAGATGCCGGCGGTAAGCCAGGAGCACTGCTCATGAGGCGCTATCTCTTGCCGATCGCTGCGGGCCTCGTCCTCGGGGGGCTTGTGCATCTGCTGTCGACCTTGGCCTTGCCGCGGCTCGCCTTGGACGACGCTTATGCGCGGCTCGCGCAGCTCGGTGCGCTGAACGCTTTGCGCCTCGTGCCAGAGCCGACGCCGTTCGCCGCGGCGATGCCGCGCATGGATCCGGCATTCGAGAGCGCCGTATGCCGCTACGACCTCAGCCGCGGCGCATTGCGCGTGCGCGTGCCGGTCACTGCCGATTACACATCCGTGTCGTTCTACACACGTCACGGCCTTGCCTACTACGCGCTCAATGACCGGTCTGCCGGCCGCCGTCTTATCGAACTCGAGTTGATGACGCCAGCGCAGCGCGCCGCCCTGCCCGAGGACGAAGACATTACTGCTGCCGATCGGCTCATCGTCGAGTCGCCGACGACCGAAGGGCTCGTCTACATCCGCGCGCTTGTGCGCGAGCGTGGCGCACGCGGAGCTGTGCGCGCCCGCCTTAACGAGGCGAGCTGCGCGCCGGCTGCCTGAGATCGTCGTGGAGGGCGCTACTGGCGCGGCGTGCGGCGGCGCTTGCCGCTCGTGGGTTGGCCGCCCGAGGCGTCGGTGCTGACCAAGGATTTTGGCTCGGCCTTGTCCTCGCGCTCGATGCGGACCGTTGGAAGTACTAGAACGTCGGCAAGGTGCAAGCGAGCAGCGTAAAGCGGCGCGGGGCGCGTGCGTTCGACGGGAAATCTAAGCACCGTACCCATCGATCTTCTCCTCGGATGTTCGCGATCGCCGCGGACCGCTTTGGTCGCTCCTGATTTAAGGTTCGCTATGGTTAATAGTTTGCTAACGGAAACCGCTTGTTCCAAGATCACGCTTGGGCGAGATCGAGAAAATGCCGCCCGGCACGGTCTTCCACTTCGACGATCCACAGGTCGGAGTCGAAATTCAACTCGCGCTTGAGCCGTGCCTCGATCTCCACCTCCGGCACGGTCCGGTCGCCGAAGCAGGAGGTGAAGCGCCGCTCGCTCGGACGGGCCTCGTCGAAGACGGTCTGCGGCGCCGGACCGAAGAGGACGGCCGTGCCGTCGAGCCTGTCTATCTTGATGAAGATCGCGCCCGCCTCTTCGGCGCCGCGGCGGCGGACGACCGCGAAGGCGCCCTCCAAATGGCAGCGGCGCACATAGGCCGCGACCCAGATCGCACTCTTCAGTCGCACGAGACCTCCGCCCTCTATCGGGCGGCTACTCTAGCGGAGCGCCGGTAAAAGCGGCGAGTTCTCGTACCAGCCGCTCGTTGACTTCACCGGTCACGGGAAGATCGCGGCTTTTCTCGAAGCGCTCGACTGCAGCGCGGGTTTCGGCGTCATGCTGGCCGTTGATGCGAACCGGCCCGTAGCCATAGTTCGCAAGGGTGCGCTGGATCCCGATCACGCGGCCCGGCTTGGTTTCTTGCGGACGGATCGAGCCGGTGATGATTTCGGATTTCGCTACCGCGCGGCGGATCTGCGCGAGCACCACGTCATTCGCCTCACCGGCCACCCGCACCCCTTGTGCCTGCTCAAACTCGCGGATGGCTTGCGTCGTACGCGGGCTAAGAACTCCGTCGACGGCGCCGTCGTAATAGCCGCGAGCGGCGAGCTCACGCTGCAGGTCGAGCACGAGATCGGTGCGGGAGCGCGAGGGTGCGGCCGCCGGCCGCGGTTGCGGCACGGGCACCACGGCAGGCGAAGGATCGAGCAGCGGCGCGGCGGGAACGACCGGTGTCGCGCGTTTGACAACGGGCGCCGTTGCTGTGGTCGCGGCCTGCGGCTTTACAAACAGGGGTGCCGGGTGGCGGGCACCCTGCAAGGCGGTAGCGTTGAGGACGACGACCAAGGTTGCTCCGGCTGCCACCGCCAGCACCACAAAGTCGGCGACGCGCAGCGGCGTGAAGCGGCGCGCGCGCCCGGACCTGCGCGGGCGGCGCCGCGGTTGCCGCGGCACGATTTCTGGCTCGAAGTCGGGATCACGCACTGCGCTTCACCTTGTCAGGGGGAGAGAAATCGGAATGCGCCGGGAACCGCTCAACGGCGGTCGTCGCCCTCGCCGTCGCCGGCACAGCCACCAGCGGCAGGCGAACCCGCACCGAAGTGCCCTCGCCGATGCGACTCACGAATTCGACGCGGCCGCCGTGCAGCTCGACCAGCCCCTTGACGACCGATAGCCCGAGACCGGTGCCTTCATAGGGCCGGTCATAGGATGAGCGCACCTGGAAGAAGGGGTTGCCAAGCTGGGCAATGTCGGCGTCGGCAATGCCGATGCCGGTATCGGTGACGAAGAACACCACCTCGCCCCGCTCGCGCCGCGCCACGACGGCCACGGAACCGCCACGGGCGGTGAACTTGACCGCATTGGACAGTAGATTGAGCAACACTTGGCGGATCGCCCGCTTGTCGGCCACGAGCTCAGGCAGACCGGCAGCGAGGTCGAGCTTGAGCGCAACGCCCGCCTGTTCCGCCTTGAGCGCCAACATGTCGCGGCAGCTCTCGATCAGCGGTACAAGCGGGAACGGTTCGGGATGAATGGCGAAGTTGCCGGATTCGATCCGGCTCACGTCGAGGATGCCATTGACCACGGCGAGAAGATGCTCGCCGCTGTCGCGGATGACGCCCGCGTATTCCTTGCGCCGCGCCGGATCGATTCCGGCGTCCCGCTCCTGCACCAGCATCTCGGCGAAGCCGATGATGGCGTTGAGCGGCGTGCGCAACTCGTGGCTGACCGTGGCGAGGAAGTTGCTCTTTGCGTCATTGGCGCGCTCGGCGTCGGCGCGCGCTGCCTCGACGGCGAGCGCATCGGCCTTACGGTCGGAGATGTCCCGGGTGACGGCAACTACGGCGCGGCCAGCGTCGCGCATATCGGTCGCGCCCTGATCATAGGCCCGGCAGCGCATCTCGACCCAGACGAATTGCGCGTCGGTCCCGGCGAGCGCGCCGCGACGCATCCTGTATTCGACCGAAATCTCGGTGCCGCGCGCGGCCGCTTCGGCGATCGCGGTAAGGAATGCGGGACGGTCGGCCACGTGCACCCGCTCGAACCAGCGGTGCCCGACGAGCTCACCGGCAGGGACGCCGAGAAGCGCTTCGGCCGCCGGTGAGACGAACGTCACCGCGGCATTGCGGCCATGCCGGGTGATTACGTCGGTCATGTTTTGCGCGAGCAGGTGGTAGCGCGCCTCGCCCACCAGCGCGATGCGCTCGCCGAGGCGCGAGAGCGTGCACACGCCAAAGGCGACGGCACCGGCGTAAAGCGTCGCGGATAGCGCGCCGAGGAGGCCGAGTTCCGGCGTGTCGAAGGCGGCGTAATTCTGCGGCAACAGACCGAGGAACTGGGTAGTCCATAAACCGAGCGCCGTTGCGAGCGCGATGGCGGTTGCCGCCGCGACGACGCGACGCGAGGCGGAGAGCATGGCCTCGAGCGGCAGCACCGCGATCCACGGCACGGCAAAGGAGGTGATACCGCCGGTAGTGCCGGCGATAAGCGCGACAAGGCTCGCGAGCGCCGCGGCGGACAAGACGTGCGCGCGCTCGTAGGCGCCGGTCCGCGACAAGTACACGGCGACCAGCACCGGCACGACCATCCAACCGTAGATGATCGCCGCGATCAGCGTGGGAGCGCCGGTGAGCGCGAGGTAAACAGGAAGAATGGCAAAAGCGACGAGTCCGCCGACTAGCCGTGTCGCGATGAACGCGCGATGGCGCGCTGCGGCGAGCGGATCGGCGCGCACCGACGGGTGCACGAGTGCTTCCACGTAGGCGCGAAGCGGTCGCTGAACGGCGCTGATACGCAACTCGATCGCGGCGCCCTGCGAAGCGGCGCCGTCCCCTCACCTGCAGCGGGGAATCTGACACCGCACGCTTAAGCGAACGCTAAGGGCGTTTGCGCGGCGCCCACCTGTCGAGCGCGCGGACGGCGGCGGCGAATGGTGAACGAATGGTTACCGCATGCCGGCGCACGCGCCGCACGGTGAAAAGAGTCTTTTCACCCTCGGAAAAATTCGACACAACCTTTCGCCGAAGGCCGAACGTTGCCGCAATGCTTGGGCGCTAAGGTCGGCCCCAGTGCGGCGAATGACAAGCCGCTGAAAACGAATCAGGGCGTCATGTTCTTCCTGTTGCGTACCGCCTTCTGGCTGTCGATCGTGATCCTGCTGTTGCCGGCGGATCCGGCCAAGCGCGATTCGGCGAAGCCGCAGCTCGGCACTCTGGAAACGCTTGGCGTCGCCCAGGCCGCGATCGAGGACGCACGCGGCTTCTGTGCGCGGCGTCCGGAAGCGTGCGAGGCAGGCTCGCTCGCGCTCCATTCCTTCGGCGCGAAGGCGCAGTACGGTGCCAAGCTCGTCTACGAGTTTCTTTCCGATAAGCTCGGTGACGACCCCGCCAAGCAGGCGGAGGCGGGCGAGCGCCCCGGCCGTCATACGCTCACTCCGACCGACGTGTCGCCGGCATGGAAGGCGGGCGAAACGCCTGCGAGCGACGAGCGCCGGCAGGTCCCCGTTCCGCCGCGCCGCCCGGCCTGAATTCTTCCGGCAAATCTTGCGTTGCGCCGTCCGGCATCCACGCCCTATATGAAGGGTACGGTGCATGATGACCATCGAGCGCATTCTCGAAGACTTCAACGTTCTCGATAGCTGGGACGACCGCTATCGCTACGTGATCGAGCTCGGCCGCGCGCTGCCGCCGTTTCCCGAGCCCGCGCGCAGCGACGCGAACAAGGTGCAGGGCTGCGCGAGTCAGGTGTGGCTCATCAGCGAAACGAAGCCCGCGCTCAATGGCGGCGGGCCGCGGCTCGAGTTCCAGGGCGACAGCGACGCGCACATCGTCAAGGGCTTGATCGCGATCCTGTTCGCGCTCTATTCGGGTCAGCCGGCGAGCAAGATCCTCGACACCGACGCGATCGCCGTGTTCGAGCGGCTCGGCCTGCGCGAGCACCTGACGCCGCAACGCTCGAACGGCTTTCGCTCTATGGTCGAGCG
>DATNNN010000056.1:0-5859 GCA_035601815.1 Xanthobacteraceae bacterium
GCAACTGGACTTCGAGGGACTCCCGCCGCCCGTCGCGCTCGACGCGCAGATGCACCGCCGACTCAAGCGCGTCGATGGCCGCATCCAGCCGGCGCTGCGCGCGCTCGATCGGCGATTCGTCGTCTTCCTCGTGCATGGCCCAAGTTAAGCGACCTAATGCCACCGCCGTCAATCCGGCGGCCCGCGCCGTTGACAGGGGGGCTGAATCGTTATCACTTGCCGCCCCACGAGCGGCGGCGCGCTTTTGAGGCGAAATTTCGGGGCGTCAACCCTCGTCCGCCGAGCCGGGAGCGTCGCGAGAGCGGAAATGAGCCGCAAGATTCACGACCGCATGGCGAACGCCATTCGCGCCCTCGCCATGGATGCGGTCGAGGCGGCGAAGTCCGGCCACCCCGGCCTGCCCATGGGCGCGGCCGACCTCGCCACCGTCCTATTCACAAGATTCTTGAAGTTCGACCCTGTGGACCCGGCTTGGCCCGACCGCGACCGATTCGTGCTCTCCGCCGGCCACGGCTCCATGCTGATCTACGCGGTGCTGCATCTCCTGGGCTATCGCGGGATGACGATCGAGGAGATCAAGCGGTTCCGCCAGCTCGACTCCAAGACGCCCGGTCACCCGGAGAACTTCGTCACCGAGGGCGTCGAGACCACCACCGGCCCGCTCGGCCAGGGACTCGCCAACGCCGTCGGCATGGCGCTCGCCGAGCGCATCCTAGCGGCGCAGTGCGGCGGGGAGATCGTCGATCACTTTACCTACGTGCTCTGCTCCGACGGCGACCTCATGGAGGGCATCAGCCAGGAGGCGATCGCGCTCGCCGGCCACCTCAGGCTCGCCAAGCTCATCGTCCTCTTCGACGACAACGGCATTTCCATCGACGGCAAGCTCACGCTCTCCGACTCCACCGATCAGGTGGCGCGGGTGAAGGCGTCCGGCTGGAATGCCGTGCGCATCGACGGCCATGACCCGGAAGCCATTGCGAAGGCCATCGCCGGGGCGCAGAAGTCGGATCGGCCGACGCTCATCGCGGCGCGCACCACCATCGGCTATGGCGCGCCCAAGAAGGCCGGTAGCGAGCACGCCCACGGCTCGCCGCTCGGCGCCGACGAGATCAAAGGCGCGCGCGAGAAGCTCGGCTGGAGCCATGGCCCGTTCGAAGTTCCCGACGATGTGCGCGCGGCATGGCTCGAAGCCGGAAAGCGCTCGCGCGACGCGCACCGCGACTGGGACGCGCGCCTCGCCAAGCTCGATCGCAAGGCGCGCGACGAATTCGAGCGCCGCATCGCCGGCAAGCTGCCGGCTGGGCTCGCCAGCGTTGTGCGCGCGGTCAAGGAAAAGGCGGCGGCCAGGCCCGAGGAGATCGCGACCCGCAAGGCGTCCGAGATCGCGCTCGAGTCCCTCGTCGAGGCGGCGCCCGAGATGATCGGCGGCTCCGCCGACCTCACCGGCTCCAACAATACCAAAACCAAGGGGATGAAGATCGTCGCGCCCGGCGATTACTCCGGCCGCTTCATCCATTGGGGCGTGCGCGAGCACGGCATGGCGTCGGCCATGAACGGGATCGCGCTGCACGGCGGCCTCATCCCCTACTCCGGCACGTTCCTCGTCTTCTCCGACTACTGCCGGCCGGCGTTGCGCCTCGCCGCGCTCATGGGCGAGCGCGTGGTGCACGTGATGACCCATGACTCGATCGGCCTCGGCGAGGACGGCCCGACGCATCAGCCGGTCGAGCACCTGGCGAGCTTGCGCGCGATTCCGAACCTCACGCTGTTCCGCCCGGCCGACCTCACCGAAACGGTGGAGTGCTGGCAGCTCGCGCTCGAGCAGGCCGACGGCCCGAGCGTGCTCGCGCTGTCGCGGCAGAACCTGCCGGCAGTGCGCACCCGCTTCGAGGAGAAGAACCTCTGCGCCCGCGGCGCCTATGAGCTGGCGCCGGCGAGCGGCAAGGCGCAGGTTTCGGTCTTCGCCTCGGGCTCGGAGGTGTCGCTCGCGCTCGCCGCCAAGGCCGAGCTCGACAAGCAGGGTGTCGCGGCCCGCGTCGTCTCGGTGCCGAGCCTCGACCTCTTCCTTGCGGAGGACGAGAACTACCGCGACCAGATCGTCGGCGACGCACCGGTCAAGATCGCCGTCGAGGCCGCGATCCGCATGGGCTGGGACCCGGTCATCGGCACCGACGGCATCTTTGTCGGCATGACCGGCTTCGGCGCCAGCGCTCCCTACAAGGACCTTTACCGTCGTTTCGGAATCACCGCTGAGGCGATTGTCGCCGCCGCCCGCGCCGGGTTAGGAGATAACCGGCGGGAGGCGCGAAAGGAGCGAGCATGACCGTGCGGGTGGCGATCAACGGGTTCGGGCGCATCGGTCGCAATGTGTTGCGCGCCGTCGTCGAAGCCGATCGCAACGACATCCAGGTGGTGGCGATCAACGACCTCGCTCCGGTCGAGACCAACGCGCACCTGCTCCGCTTCGACTCCGTGCACGGCCGCTTCCCCGGCGAGGTGAAGGTCAACGGCGACGCCATCGACGTCGGCCGCGGCCCGATCAAGGTCACAGCAATCAAGGACCCGGCGACGCTGCCCCACAAGGCGCTCGGCGTCGACATCGCACTCGAGTGCACCGGCATCTTCACCGCCCGCGACAAGGCGTCGGCGCATCTCACCGCCGGCGCCAAGCGCGTGCTCATCTCGGCGCCCGCCGACGGCGCCGACCTCACCGTCGTCTACGGCGTCAACCACGACAAGCTCACCAAGGAGCATCGCGTGGTGTCGAACGCCTCCTGCACCACCAACTGTCTCGCGCCCGTCGCCAAGGTCTTGAACGACGCCATCGGCATCGAGCGGGGCTTCATGACCACGGTGCACGCCTACACCAACGACCAGCCATCGCTCGACCAGGTGCACAAGGATCTCTACCGCGCCCGCGCCGCGGCGCTCTCCATGATCCCGACCTCGACGGGTGCGGCCAAGGCCGTGGGCCTTGTGCTGCCGGAGCTTGCCGGCAAGCTCGACGGCGTCGCCATTCGCGTGCCGGTGCCGAACGTGTCGATGATCGACTTCAAGTTCGTCGCCAAGCGGGCAACCGGCAAGGACGAGGTCAACGCCGCCATCAAGCGCGCTTCCGAGCAGCAGTTGAAGGGCATCCTCACCTATACCACCGCGCCCAACGTCTCAATCGACTTCAACCACGACCCGCACTCGGCCATTTTCCACATGGACCAGACCAAGGTGATGGACGGCACCCTCGTCCGCGTCATGGCCTGGTACGACAACGAGTGGGGCTTCTCGATGCGCATGGCCGACACCGCCGTCGCCATGGGCAAGCTCGGCTAGCACCGCAGGCTTAGATGGCGGATTTCCGTACGCTCGATCAGGCGGACGTCGCCGGTAAGCGCGTGCTCGTGCGCGTGGACTTCAACGTGCCGATCGAGCATGGCCGCGTCAGCGACTACGCGCGCCTGGTCGCCGCGCTGCCCACCGTCCGCGACATTGTCAGACCGGGCGGCAAGGCGATCCTGCTTTCCCACTTCGGCCGGCCCAAGGGCCCCGATCCGTCCCAGTCGCTGGCGCCGGTGGCACCCGAGTTCGCCAGGATTCTCGGCCGCCCCGTCGCCTTCGCGCTCGACTGCGTCGGGCCGCAGGCGGAGGAAGCCGTCGCCGCCATGAAGCCGGGCGAGGTCGTGCTCCTCGAGAACACCCGCTTCCATGCCGGCGAGGAGAAGAACGCGCCCGAGTTCGTGGCGGCGCTGGCCAAACTCGGCGACATCTACGTCAACGACGCCTTCTCGGCCGCGCATCGGGCGCACGCCTCGACCGAGGGGGTCGCGCGCAAGCTCCCCGCCTACGCCGGCCGCTCGATGCAGGCGGAGCTCGCCGCCCTCGATAAGGCGTTCGAGGCGCCGCAGCGGCCGTTCGCCGCCATCGTCGGCGGCGCCAAGATTTCCACCAAGCTCGCCATGCTGGAGAATCTGGTCGCTCGCGTCGACGCCCTCGTCATCGGCGGCGCCATGGCGAACACCTTCCTGGTCGCCCAGGGCAAGAACGTCGGCAGGTCGCTGACCGAGCCGGACCTCGTGCCGGTGGCGCGGAAGGTGCTGGCGGCGGCCAAGGCGAAGGGCTGCGCCGTCATCCTGCCGGGCGACGTGGTGGTGGCGGAGGAGCTCGCGGCCGGCGCGCCCACGCGCACCGTCGCGGTGGATTCGGTAGGCGCATCCGAGATGATCCTCGACGTGGGTCCGCGCACGGTCGGCGAGATCGGCGACACACTGCGCCGCATGAAGACCGTGGTGTGGAACGGCCCCCTCGGCGCCTTCGAGACCAAGCCCTTCGACGCCGGCACCGTCGCGGTCGCCCGCCTGATCGCGGATCTCACGGCCAAGGGCCTGCATTCCTTCGCCGGCGGCGGCGACACCCTCGCCGCCCTCAACCAGGCGGCCGTCTGGGGCAAGCTCAGCTATGTATCCACCGCCGGCGGCGCGTTTCTGGAGTGGTTGGAAGGCAAGGCCCTTCCGGGGGTCGAGGCGTTGCGAGTAAAATAGATAAAACTCCGAGGAGGATTCGCGATGAACCTCGCCGAGCTGAACAAGGTCGCCCGCGCCATGGTGGCCGACGGCAAGGGCATTCTCGCCGCCGACGAGAGCTCGGGCACCATCAAGAAGCGCTTCGATGCGATCGGCGTCGAGTCCACCGCCGACAGCCGGCGCGATTATCGCGAGCTCATGTTCCGCTCCGCCGACGCCATGAAGAGCTACATCTCCGGCGTCATCCTCTACGACGAGACCATCCGCCAAGCGGCGAAGGACGGCACACCCCTCGTCAAGATCATCGCGCAGACCGGTGCCCTTCCCGGCATCAAGGTCGACAAGGGCACGAAGCCCCTTCCCTTCAACCCGGGCGAGGTCGTCACCGAAGGTCTCGACGGCCTGCGCGAGCGCCTCATCGAGTATCGCGGCCTCGGCGCCAAGTTCGCCAAATGGCGCGGCGTGTACGACATCGGCCCGCGCATGCCGAGTTACAGCGCTATCCGCGCCAACGGCCACGCGCTGGCGCGCTACGCCGCGCTCTGCATTGAAGAGGACATCGTGCCGATCGTCGAACCGGAAGTGCTCATGGACGGCGACCACGACATCGACGCCTGCCGCCAGGTCACCGAGTTCGTGCTGAAAGAGACGTTCCAGGAGCTCTACTATCAGAAGGTGCCGCTCGAAGGCATGGTGCTGAAGCCGAATATGGTGATCTCGGGCAAGCGGTCGCCGAAACGCGCCTCGGTCGAGGAAGTCGCGCAGAAAACCATCGGCCTGCTCAAGGCCTGCGTTCCGGCGGCGCTGCCCGGCATTGCGTTCCTCTCCGGCGGCCAGTCCGACGAGGAGGCCACCGCGCATCTCGACGCCATGAACCGCATCGGCGGCGTGCCGTGGAAGCTCACGTTCTCCTATGGCCGCGCGCTCCAGGCCGCGCCGCAGAAGGCCTGGCGCGGCAAGGCCGACAACGTGGCGGCGGCGCAGTCGGCTTTCGCCCACCGGGCGCGCATGAACGGCCTCGCGGCGCTCGGCCGCTGGTCGGCGGACCTGGAGAAGAAGGCGGCCTGACAGGCCAAGCTTTCGCCCGCATCGTGGCCGATCGATCCGCCATGGCACGATCGAACGCCCCCCGCCTGATGCTGGTGACGCCCGCGGTCGCCGACGCGGAAGCGTTCGCCCCGACGCTCGCCGCCGCTTGCGCCGCGACCGACATCGCCGCCGTCATCGTCCGCCTCGCCGCCGGCGACGAGCGCACGCAGATCAACCGACTGAAGACGCTCGTGCGCGCGACGGAAGGAACCGAGACCGCGCTCGTCGTCGAAGGTCATCCGGAGATCGTGGCGCG
>DATNNN010000057.1:0-12400 GCA_035601815.1 Xanthobacteraceae bacterium
GCACCGAATGCACGGGATTTTTCGCCGCGATCACCATGAAGGCGGACGCGACCGCGACGCCGGCGAAGAGATAGAAGAAGAGCGCGCCCATTTCGGTCCTCAGCGATACGGCGCGTCGAGTTCGAGGTTCTTGGCGATCTCGCGCTCCCAGCGGTCGCCGTTCGCGAGAAGGCGCTCCTTGTCGTAGTAGAGCTCTTCGCGCGTCTCGGTGGCGAACTCGAAGTTCGGCCCCTCGACGATGGCATCCACCGGGCACGCCTCCTGGCAGAGCCCGCAATAGATGCACTTGACCATGTCGATGTCGTAGCGCGTGGCGCGCCGGGTACCGTCGTTCCGCCGCGGCCCCGCCTCGATGGTGATCGCCTGCGCCGGGCAGATCGCCTCGCACAGCTTGCAGGCGATGCAGCGCTCCTCGCCGTTAGGATAGCGGCGGAGCACATGCTCGCCGCGGAAGCGCGGCGACAAGTCGCCCTTCTCGAACGGGTAGTTCAGCGTCGCCTTGGGCTTGAAGAAATAGCGCATGGCGAGGAAGAACCCCGAGACGAACTCGAAGAGGAAAATCGCGCGGGCGCTGCGGTCGAGCCTCATTGCATCCTCATCGCGGCGCGAGCCCGGTCAACTGCAGCACAGCCGCCACGATCACCACCGCGGCGATCGACAGCGGCAAGAATACCTTCCAGCCGAGCCGCATGAGCTGGTCGTAGCGATAGCGCGGCACCATCGCCTTCGCCATGGCGATCAGGAAGAACAGAAACCCGACCTTGGCGAGGAACCACACGATGCCGGGCACAGCCGTCAGCGGCCACACCGGGAACGGTGGCAGCCAGCCGCCGAGGAACATGATGGTGCCGAGCGCGCACATGGTCATGATCGCCACGTACTCGCCGAGCATGAACAGCATGTAGGGCGTGGACGAATATTCCACCATAAAGCCCGCCACGAGCTCGGACTCCGCTTCCACGAGATCGAACGGCGGCCGGTTGGTCTCGGCGAGCGCCGAGACGAAGAAGACCACAAACATCGGCAACAGCGGCAGCCAGTACCACTGGAACAGGCCATAAGGCCCCGCCTGCGCCTCGACGATCTTGGTGAGGTTGAGCGAGCCCGCGCACATCAGCACGGTGATGATGACGAAGCCGATAGACACCTCGTAGGACACCATCTGCGCCGCCGAGCGCAGCGCCGCCAAGAACGGATACTTCGAGTTCGACGCCCAGCCCGCCATGATCACGCCGTAAACCATGAGCGAGGAGATGGCGAAGATGTAGAGGACGCCCACGTTGATGTTGGCGATGGCCCAGCCGGCGCTGACTGGGATCACCGCCCAGGCGGCGAGCGCCAAGACGCAGGTCACGAGCGGCGCCAGCAGGAAGACGCCCTTGTTGGCGCCCGCCGGGATCACCGGCTCCTTGAGAACAAACTTCAGGAGATCGGCGAACGACTGCAACAGTCCCCACGGCCCCACCACGTTCGGCCCGCGGCGGAGCTGCACCGCCGCCCAGATCTTGCGGTCGGCGTAGAGCACGTAGGCAACGATCAGAAGCAGCGCCACCATGAGCGCGAGACTCTGCGCCACGATGATCGCGATCGGCCAGACGTTCGTCCAGAAGAAGTCCATGTCTACTCCGCCGCCACGCGCAGATGACCGATTGCCAGCGCCGAGCACTCAGCCATGACCGCCGAGGCCCGCGTGATCGCGTTGGTGAGATAGAAGTCGATGACCGCCGGGCGGAACGGCGCGCGGTCGATGGCGCCGCCTCTGGCCGCGAGCCGCGCGACGGCGTCAGCCTCCGCCGGCAGGATGCGGTCGAGCGCGCCGAGGTGCGGGTGCTTGACCACCAGCGCATGGCGCAATTCCGCGAGCGAGTCGTAGGGCAGCTTCGCGCCCAGCGCTTCCGACAGCGCGCGCAGGATCGCCCAATCCTCCCGCGCGTCGCCGGGCGGAAACGCGGCGCGGTTGGCGAGCTGCGGACGGCCCTCGGTGTTGACGTAGATCGCCGATTTCTCGGTGTACGCCGCGCCCGGCAGGATCACGTCGGCGCGATGCGCGCCGCGATCGCCGTGAGTGCCGAGGTAGACCACGAAGGCGCCCGGCGGCACGTCGGTTTCGTCGGCGCCATGCAGGAAGAGAACGTCGAGGGCGCCGGGCGTGAGCATCCGCGCCACGTCGAACCCGTCCGTATCCGGCACTGCGCCCACGTCGAGCGCGCCCACCCGCGACGCCGCCGCGTGCAGCACCGAGAAGCCGTTCCAACCCTCACCGACCATGCCGGTATCGCCGGCGATCTTGGCGGCGAGCGAAGCGATCGCCGCACCATCCGGCCGCCTGAGCGCGCCAGCGCCGAGGATGAGCATGGGCCGTTCGGCCTTCCTCAGGGTCTCGAGGAAGGGATGCTTGCCGTCGGCAATGTCGGCGAGCGTCTCCGCCCCTGCCCCCAGGTGCTCGAAGGAATAGGTGAGCGGCGCCATTTCTCCCACCAGGCCCACCGGGAACTCCGCCGCGCGCCAGCGCTTGCGGATGCGCACGTTGAGCATCGCCGCCTCGCGCCGCGGATTGGCGCCGACGATGAGGAGCGCGCCCGCGTCCTCGATGCCGGCGATGGTGGCGTTGAAGAGGTAGGAGCCGCGGCCGAGCCTGGGGTCGATCTTCACCCCGTCCTCGCGGCAATCGATGTGCGGCGAGCCGAGCCGTCTCATCAGATCAGTGAAGGCGAATGCTTCCTCGGTGGAAACGAAATCCCCGAGAATGGCGCCGGTCTTGTGCGCGCCCGCTTCCTTCACCCGCGCCGCGACGGCGGCGAACGCCTCGCTCCAGCTCGCCGCGCGCAGCCGGCCGTTCTCGCGGATATAGGGCCGGTCGAGGCGCTGGGTCTTCAGCCCGTCCCAGACGAAGCGGGTCTTGTCGGAGATCCACTCCTCGTTGATGTCCTCGTGCAGCCGCGGCAGGATGCGGAAGACCTCGCGGCCGCGCGTGTCGACGCGGATGTTGGAGCCGACCGCGTCCATGACGTCGATCGATTCCGTCTTGATCAGCTCCCACGGCCGGGCGCGGAACGCATAGGGCCGCGAGGTGAGCGCGCCCACCGGGCAAAGGTCGATGACGTTGCCCTGCAGCTCCGAGGTCATGGCGCGTTCGAGGTAGGTGGTGATTTCCATGTCCTCGCCGCGGCCGATGGCGCCGAGCTCGGGCACGCCCGCCACCTCCGCCGCGAAGCGCACACAGCGCGTGCAGTGGATGCAGCGGTTCATGATCGTCTTGACCAGTGGCCCGATGTACTTGTCCTCCACCGCCCGCTTGTTCTCCCAGTAGCGGCTGGTGTCGGGCCCATAGGCCATGGTCTGGTCCTGCAGATCGCACTCGCCGCCCTGGTCGCAGATCGGGCAATCGAGCGGGTGGTTGATGAGCAGGAACTCGAGCACACCCTCACGCGCCTTCTTCACCATGGGCGTCTTGGTGTTGACCACCGGCGGCTCGCCCTTGGCGCCCGGCCGGCAGTCGCGCACACCCCAGGCGCACGAGGCGACTGGCTTCGGCGAGCCCACGAGCTCGACCAGGCACATGCGGCAGTTGCCGGCGATCGACAGGCGCTCGTGGAAGCAGAAGCGCGGAATCTCGGCGCCCGCCGCCTCGCACGCCTGCAGCAGCGTGAACTCGGGCGGGACGTCGATCTCTTTTCCGTCGACGATGAGCTTGGTCATCGCTTACTCCGCCGCCTCCGGCAATGGATCGCGCACGCCGTGGTCGGCGCGCGCCGAATATTCGTCGATGCGCTTCTCGATCTCCTTGCGGAAATGGCGGATCAGGCCCTGCACCGGCCACGCCGCGGCGTCGCCAAGCGCGCAGATGGTGTGCCCCTCCACCTGGTTCGCCACGTCGAGCAGGAGATCGATCTCGCTCTTCTGCGCCCGGCCCTCGGCCATGCGGGTCAGCACGCGCCACATCCAGCCTGTGCCCTCGCGGCACGGCGTGCACTGGCCGCAGGACTCGTGCTTGTAGAAATAGGCGATGCGGGCAATCGCCCGCACCACGTCGGTGGACTTGTCCATGACGATGACGGCCGCAGTGCCGAGCCCCGACTTCAGCTCCTTGAGCGCGTCGAAATCCATCGGGCAGTCGATGATCTGCCCGGCCGGCACCAGCGGCACCGACGAACCGCCCGGGATCACCGCCAATAGATTGTCCCAGCCGCCGCGCACGCCGCCGGCGTGGCGCTCGATCAACTCGCGGAACGGCACACTCATCGCCTCTTCCACGTTGCACGGCCGCTCCACGTGGCCGGAGATGCAGAAGAGCTTGGTGCCGGCGTTGTTCGGCCGGCCGAAGCCGGCGAACCAGGCGCCGCCGCGGCGCATGATGTCCGGCGCCACCGCCACCGACTCCACGTTCGCCACCGTCGTGGGGCAGCCGTAGAGGCCGACGTTCGCCGGAAACGGCGGCTTCAGCCGCGGCAGGCCCTTCTTGCCTTCGAGGCTCTCGAGCAGCGCCGTCTCCTCCCCGCAGATATAGGCGCCGGCGCCGTGACAGAGATAAAGGTCGAAGTCGTAGCCGTGCATGTTGTTCTTGCCGATGAGCTTCGTCGCATACGCCTGGACGATCGCCGCCTGCAGACGCTCGCGCTCGCGCACGTATTCGCCGCGGATGTAGATGTAGGCGGCGTGCGCGCCCATGGCGAAGCTCGCGATCAGGCAGCCCTCGATCAGGAGATGCGGATCGTGGCGCATGATCTCCCGGTCCTTGCAGGTGCCGGGCTCCGACTCGTCGGCGTTGACCACGAGATAGTGCGGGCGGCCGTCGGACTGCTTCGGCATGAACGACCACTTGAGGCCGGTGGGAAAGCCGGCGCCGCCGCGGCCGCGCAGGCCCGACGCCTTGATCTCGTTCAGGATGCCGTCGCGGCCTTTCTCCAGAATGGCCTTGGTGCCGTCCCAGGCCCCACGCTCGCGCGCACCCTTCAGGCTCCAGTCCTGCAGCCCGTAGAGATTCTTGAAGATGCGGTCCTTGTCAGCGAGCATGTTACTTCCTCGCCATCGTCAACGTGGTCGGTCCGCCGACCGGCGCCGACAGCTGGCGATCGACTTGCGGACCGGGCTTCGGCGTCTCGCCGGCGGCGAGCGCGTCGAGAATCTTCGTGAGACTCTCCGGCGTCAGGTCCTCGTAGTAGTCGTAGTTGATCTGCACCATCGGCGCGTTGACGCAGGCACCGAGGCACTCGACCTCCATCCACGAGAATTTGCCGTCGGCAGTCATCTGGTTTTCGTGGCCGATGCGGCGGCGGCAGACCTCCTTGAGCGCGTTCGCGCCGCGCAGCTCGCACGGCGTGGTGCCGCAAAGCTGAACGAGAAACTTCCCCACTGGCTCGAGATGAAACATCGTGTAGAAGGTCGCGACCTCGAGCGCGCGAATGTAGGCGAGGCCGAGGAGGTCGGCGACGTGGCGGATCGCCGGCTCCGGCAGCCAGCCGCCCGCCTGCTCCTGGGCGCGCCAGAGCAGTGCGATCACCGCGGAAACCTGGCGGCCGGCGGGATACTTCGCCATCTCGCGCTTCGCCCACGCGAGATTGTCCGCGCTGAAGGCGAAGGAGTCGGGCTGGATTTCGGCGAGGCGGCGCACGGCCATCAGCGATCCACCTCCCCGAACACGATGTCGATGGAGCCCAGCACCGCCGAAATGTCGGCCAGCATGTGGCCGCGGCAGAGGAAATCCATGGCCGACAGATGCGGGAAGCCGGGCGCGCGGATCTTGCAGCGGTACGGCTTGTTGGACCCGTCGGCCACGAGATAGACGCCGAACTCGCCTTTGGGCGCTTCCACCGCCGCGTACACCTCGCCCGCCGGCACGTGATAGCCCTCGGTGTAGAGCTTGAAGTGGTAGATGAGCGCTTCCATCGAGCGCTTCATCTCGCCGCGGCGCGGCGGCACGATCTTGTTGTCGTCGACGACGACCGGCCCCTGCCCCGCCGCCGACTGCAGCCGCTCGACGCACTGCTTCATGATGCGAACCGACTGGCGCATCTCCTCCATGCGGACGAGGTAGCGGTCGTAGCAGTCGCCGTGCTTGCCCACCGGAATGTCGAAGTCGAGCTCGTCGTAGCACTCGTAGGGCTGCGCCTTGCGCAGATCCCACGCCGCGCCCGAGCCGCGCACCATGACGCCGGAGAAGCCCCACGCCCACGCGTCGGCGAGCGACACCACGCCGATGTCGACGTTCCTCTGCTTGAAGATGCGGTTGTCGGTGATCAGCCCCTCGATGTCGTCGCATACCTTGAGGAACGGATCGCAGAACTTGCCGATGTCCTCGATCAGCTTCGCCGGCAGGTCCTGGTGCACGCCACCGGGCCGGAAATAGGCCGCGTGCATGCGCGAGCCCGACGCGCGCTCGTAGAAGATCATCAGCTTCTCGCGCTCCTCGAAGCCCCACAGCGGCGGTGTCAGCGCGCCCACGTCCATGGCTTGCGTCGTGACATTGAGGAGGTGCGAGAGCAGCCGGCCGATCTCGCAATAGAGGACGCGGATGAGCTGGGCGCGCTTGGGCACGGCGATGCCGAGCAGCTTTTCCACCGCGAGGCAGAAGGCGTGCTCCTGGTTCATCGGCGCCACGTAGTCGAGCCGGTCGAAGTACGGGATCGCCTGCAGATAGGTCTTGTGCTCGATCAGCTTCTCGGTGCCGCGGTGCAGAAGGCCGATATGCGGGTCGACCCGCTCCACCACCTCGCCGTCGAGCTCGAGCACGAGGCGCAAGACACCGTGCGCCGCCGGGTGCTGCGGCCCGAAGTTGATCTGGAAGCTGCGCTGCGGGCTCGCGGCCATGGCTACTGCGGCCTGCCTGGCTTCTCGTCGCCCGGCAGCACGTAGTCGGTGCCCTCCCACGGCGACAGAAAATCGAAGTTGCGGAATTCCTGGCTGAGCTTCACCGGCTCGTACACCACCCGCTTCTGCTCGTCGTCGTAGCGCACCTCGACGAAGCCGGTGAGTGGGAAATCCTTGCGCATGGGATAGCCGTCGAAGCCGTAGTCGGTGAGCAGCCGGCGCAGCTCCGGGTGGCCAGAGAACAGGATGCCGTAGAGGTCGTAGGCCTCGCGCTCGAACCAGTTGGCGCCGGGAAACACTTCGCAGATGGAGGGCACCGGCGTCACCTCGTCGGTCTTCACCTTGACCCGCACCCGCTGGTTCAGCCGCGGCGACAACAGGTGATAGACCACGTCGAAGCGTTTGGCGCGCCCCGGCCAGTCGACGCCGCAAACGTCGATGAAGCTGATGAACTGGCAGCGCGGGTCCTCGCGCAGGAAGCCGATCACGCTCACGATCTTGGAGGCCTCGGCGTCGAGCATAAGCTCGCCGTAGGCGACGCCATGGCCGGTCACGGCGCCCTTCAGCGCCTGCGTGACCTGCTCTCCGAGTTCGCGCAGCCTGTCGTCCATGGCGGATGCCCTAGCGCTCGATGGTGCCGGTGCGGCGGATCTTCTTTTGCAACAGGAGGACGCCGTACAAGAGCGCCTCCGCGGTCGGCGGGCAGCCGGGCACGTAGATGTCCACCGGCACGATGCGGTCGCAGCCGCGCACCACCGAGTAGGAATAGTGATAGTAGCCGCCGCCGTTGGCGCACGAGCCCATGGAGATCACGTAGCGCGGCTCCGGCATCTGGTCGTAGACCTTGCGCAGCGCCGGCGCCATCTTGTTCGTCAGCGTGCCCGCCACGATCATCACGTCGGACTGGCGCGGGCTCGCCCGCGGCGCGAAGCCGAAGCGTTCGGCATCGTAGCGCGGCATCGACATTTGCATCATCTCGACCGCGCAGCAGGCGAGCCCGAACGTCATCCACATGAGCGAGCCGGTGCGCGCCCAGTTGATGAGGTCGTCGGTGGCGGTGACGAGGAAGCCCTTGTCGGCGAGCTCGTTGTTGATGCCGGTGAAGAACGGATCGCGCGCCGCGATCACGGAGCCGGTGCGCGGATCGACGATCTCTTTGGCCGGCGTGATCAGTCCCATTCCAGCGCGCCCTTTTTCCATTCGTAGACGAAGCCGATGGTGAGCACGGCGAGAAACACCATCATCGACCAGAAGCCGAGCGCGCCGAGGCCGCCGAAGGTGATGGCCCAGGGGAACAGGAAGGCGACCTCGAGGTCGAAGATGATGAACAGGATGGCGACGAGATAGAAGCGCACGTCGAACTTCATGCGCGCGTCGTCGAAGGCGTTGAAGCCGCACTCGTAGGCGGAGAGCTTTTCCGGATCCGGATTCCGGTAGGCGACCACGAAGGGGGCCACCATCAACGCGATCCCGAGCCCCGCCGCCACCGCGAGGAACACGACAATCGGCAGATAGGCCTCGATCAGGGCGGTCATTGCGGGTGCCTCGGGCGGGCGCCCCGCTCCCCTTGGCGTTTTTGTCTGTTTAGGGGCGCGCTTCGATCCCGCAGGTGCGAAGAGTTCGAATGAGCATAGGGATTAACGCAGCGGCCCGCCCGAAGCAAGGCCGCAAAAGGATTTAGCGGCAAGGACTTCGTCGTGGATCAGGGCGTCGCGAACAGCGGGCTCAGCGCCGCAATTCGGCGCGCAGCACGTTCTTCTGCACCTTGCCGACGCCGGAAAGCAGCAGCGGCTTTTCGCGCACGATCACCGATTTGGGAATTTTGTAGCCCGCGATCTTGCCGCAGCAGTGGGCGATCACCCCCTCGCCGGTGACGGCAGCGCCTGCGCGCGGCACCACGAACGCCACCACCGCCTCGCCACGGCGCAGGCGGCGACCGCCGGATGGCTCGCGATCGCGCTCTCCGCCGCCGGTCGGCTTCAACGTCTATGTGGTGAAGAACGTGATCGGCGACGACATCCCACTCGAGACCATCTTCAAGGGCTGCTTCTGGTTTCTCGGCTGCGAGGTCATCATCATGACGCTCTTGATCGCCTTCCCGCAGATCTCGCTGGTGCTGCCCAACTCCATGCAATAGGCGCGCGCGCCGCGCGGGTGAGGCGTGCTCTTTGCTGCTGCGCGGTGGGAGTGGCGGGAGCGACGGGACTCGAACCCGCGGCCTCCGGCGTGACAGGCAGCAGAACAGTGAGCGAAAACAAGGGTCCGTTACACTCAAATTCTGAAATAACGGGAAATAAGGGGGGTAAAAATTACAGGGAGCGGTCAGCGATGTCTCTCGTAGTGCACTCGGGTCACGCGCGAAGCAGGAGCCAGCAAGGTCCAGACTAGTCCGCGCTGACACGTGGTAAACCCGGCCATGTCGCGCGAGGGCGTGCGTAAGGAACGGTAAATGCCTTTAGATATTTCTAGCACGTAGCACAGCTTCGACGCTAAGCACCTCACTGGGTGGTCAACTAGTCCGCCAGCTTTAATATCTTCTGGCAAACCTTCTCACCAAGGTAATCGCGCAATGAACCGCCGGTGACTGGTCCGCCATCTTTTGATAAGCGAGCGATCGCTTGCCCGACTAATACTTCCCATGGCTTATTACTTATCAGTCCGACGAGAATATTGCGGATGGACTTGATATCGTGATCTTTCCGATCGTAACCGCTATTCAAGAACTCACTAACATCGGCATGATATTGGTGGTCAACATTAGGACCGAGCCATCTCGACATAGTCATTTGAAGCGCCTCCCAATCAGTTCCTGCTAGAGCCAGCACTTCGTTGCTCAACATTAGGTTTTCCGCAGAGCGGCAGCCCAGACGCATGCGTATGACATGCCCAACGTCGTCGATAAGTTCTGGATGCA
Source organism: Xanthobacteraceae bacterium (assembly GCA_035601815.1). GTDB lineage: Bacteria > Pseudomonadota > Alphaproteobacteria > Rhizobiales > Xanthobacteraceae > DATNNN01. Next base: position 9,722 of record DATNNN010000057.1, read on the forward strand.
AATCCCGATCACGAAGCGAATAACCCTTTGCGTCATCATATACGGCTTCAATTATGTTATTTACTTCAGTTTCAAACTCCGCAAAACGTGCCTCTCCATCAACAACGCAAGGAAAAATGCGCAGTCGGCCCTCAGAGGAACGTACGGCCTGTTGCCACAAACGCTCATCATCTTCGCCTTCCACTAACAAAATCGGAGCTTGGTTGAATACATTCGACAGCGGATGGGCCCCGAAAATCGGAAGTATGGCACGATCCACATCGCTGACCACTTTGAATGTAAGTGAAGTATCACCGCGCTGCATGAAAGCAACGACGGTTTGTTCCCGGTTTGCCAACGAGGCTAGCAGCGCCGTGCTGTGCGTCGCCAATATCAGCGTCATAGGGATGTCCTTAATGGCATCGACTATGAATCCGCCGAGACGATCTTGAAGATCGGGGTGAAGGTGCACATCGGGTTCATCAACCAGCAGCACGTTGTTCTTGCCAGGTTCACAATCTTTGGCGAAAGCAAGAAACTCAATGCCGAGTGAAATTAATTCTGACTCTCCGCTACTAATCGTTTCGGCGGTAACCTCTGAATTCGTAGTCCGATCAAACAAGCGAAACGCTCTGTTGCGGTCACGAACAAGACGTACGCGATCTAAAAGTAAATTGAGTTTTTCGACCGTCGCGTCAAACGTTCGCGGAGCATATCGGACCGGCTCGCGTTCAATTTCTAGGAGAACGCTCATCTCCAACAGTCGGAAGAGCGCGGTAGTTTGCTGGCGAAAATTGGAGGCCTGATTCCGACGGCGTTGGCCGACCATCCAATTTGGATCTTGGCCTATGGCCTGTTCGACACCGGCCTCGTATTGAAGAGAACCACCCCGTTCAGGGCTGATGTAGCGAATTTTTCCAAAGCCCTCCCGTCCAGTAAGGTGCTCGTCTACTTGTTTTAGAAGGTAGCTTTTCCCGCATCCGTTTTTTCCAAGGATTACGTTCAGTTTCGAAAGCACACGGAGTGTAAAACCACCCAAATTGTCTATGTCCATTACCCGCGACCCATAGTCAGCCTAGTAGGGCTAAAAAAACCGCATGACAGGTCCCGCGAGTCCAGGTGTCTTCTGCCTCAGACCAGCACTTGCACGTTAAAGTCGTGTATTAGCAAACGTCAACTGACACAACTTTACTCCGCCGCCATCCTTCTCCGTCCGAGCGGCTAGGAGCGATCGCGATAGGTTTCGACCGGAGGCGACGTGGCCCAAACCATCGCGTCGGCTTGCTCCCACTTTTTGATCGCTTTTAGACGTGCGCGCCCTTGATCGGGCGGCACCTCAATGCGCTGATACCGGCGCTCGCGCCACTCGGCGACGCGAGCCCAACGGCGGCTAAGAGGAAGAAGCGGTTTCATTTTGAAGCCTCCACGCGCGTTTGGAGCTTACGATAAGCCGATTCGGAGGCCCGGGACTAACAGCGGGCCGCCGCGAGGGCGCTGTCCGGGCCCCGGGCAGTATTCCGGACAGTTTTGGCGTCGGTTGCATTCCCGGCGAGCCGCCCGGAGATTTCCCCGCTCCCCGGGCCCGCCGAGCGCTGGTGGTCGCGGTCACCGACAAGCCTATCAACTTTTCACTGAAACGACTTCCTTAATCGCCTTTTGGGGATTGAAACCTATGGCCTCAGCGAACGCGAGAAATTCGACGACATCTACACGGCGCTGACCGCTTTCAACCGTCGCAACGTACGACTGGTAACGGCGAAGTTTTGCAGCCACCGCCGCCTGCGTAAGCCCTGCCCTTTTTCGCTCATCAACAAGCAGCCGACGCACCGCTTGATGTCGCGCTGATCGCAATGTCTTTGACATGTACGTTGCCCCAGGTGTCCTGGGATGAAACAAATAATCCGATTTGCAGATTATCTAAAAATCAGATATTCCAGTGCGAGCTATAAGTTCTTGAGAGCGAGGCCAGCGATGACCAAGCGAACGTCCCGCACCATCAGGTTTTTAGTTGAGCCGCGAGACGTGCCAGTGAACCAGGCGGCGCGCAGACTTCACCTAACTGAGGAAGAGTTCGAGGCGAAAAAGATATTTCTGTTCGACCGCGGATTTCCGCACCCCGATACAACTACAGGCATGTATGACCTCAAGCTGATCGACGACTGGATGGACCGGAGAAGTCACACAGGCCGTCGGCTACCGAATGCGGCAGACGGATTCGAGGCTCGCCTCAATCGTATTGCTGAGAAGAATGAGAAGAATTCACGACGGAAGAACGAGCATTGACCGCCGTGCGCAACTGAAGCCTCAGCGGAATTGGTTGGGGCTCCGTCTATGAGGACCGTAGACCCAACCAAAAAATATCAATCACTCTCGGGTCGATTGCACTCGGTTACACTTGGTTACAGAAATTACAGGAATCTCCAAAATTCAAAAAACTAACCTAAGTCATTGAAATAATGGCGGGAGCGACGGGACTCGAACCCGCGACCTCCGGCGTGACAGGCCGGCGCTCTAACCAACTGAGCTACGCCCCCAAAGGGATGCCGCTGAGGTAAGGCTCGGCCGGGCTCAAGTCAAGAAACCGCGCCCGGCGGCGCCCACGATTGATTTCCGGCGCGAACCGGGCGAAATGGCCGCGCCAGCGCCGATGAGCCAAGCTCCGAATCCTCCGCAACCCGAAGGCCGCCCCGAAAACGTGGT